>JANWKK010000215.1 GCA_025451425.1 Gemmatimonadaceae bacterium | reverse complement strand
CTCGAGCGTGCGACGAAGCAGCTGATGTCGCCGTTCGAGCAGGTTATGCCGGCAAGAGCAGACTAATATCGTCTCGGTAGATCGTCGCAAGTGATTGTCCGAGCAACTCTTCGATGTGCTGCACGCCGCGTCGTGGCTAGCGCCTCAACTGACGCACCCTTCAGGCGACAGCCATTTGTCCGATCCTTTCAGTCATCGGGCGCATTTCGCCTCTGTCCGAAAGCACGTTCTCGACTAGATTTAGGCGTTCCCGGTCGAGATCGTCGAACCCCTCCACACATTGACAATGGATGCGACGACTGCGCTAGCGATATATCGGGCTGAAAAGGACAAGGCGCTTCGGGAGCGCCGCGTTTCGCACGTTCAGCTCATGGCAGAAGCCCAAGAAGCCTTTCGTAAAATGCTTGCCGACGCGCAGTTGGCCCGAAAGGGCGGGCGCCCGAAGGGAAGCACGAATGCTGCCGCTGCTGCTCCCCCGAGTCCTCCGCCGGCACCGGTTGCCGCACCTGGCAAGCTGGTACTCAAGACGACGAAGCCGTCACCGGTAAAGGGCGTTGAAAAGGTTACGGCCACGGCGAGTGTTGCGGCCAAGACCAGCACGACGGCCAAGGCGCCGACCGCTCGAACGTCGGTACGTCCGACACCGAAGCGCGCTGCGGAGAAGAAGACTGCTACAGCCAAAGCCGTTTCGGCCGTGAAGCCAACCCGGCGTGCCGCCGCACCGGCGGCGCGAAAAGGATCCGCCAAGAAACCCAAGGCACCGAGAAAGCAGGCGGCGGCGCGAGAGCGAAAAGCGAAGGGTCGCAAGCATTAGAAAGACGACCTGAGACTTATGCCTGACGAGCCCCGAGCGGAGTGACGCTCGGGGCTTTCTGGCGTCGCGACCCTGGCGAGTCACCGGCGCCGTCGCGTATGATCCGACGCCAACGTCGAGCGCTCATGCACCACCAAGCTGACTCTCGGATGCGAATTCGCTCCCTGTTCATTGTTTACACGGGACTGACTCTCCTCGCGTGCGGAGGTCAGAAGAGTCACACCGCGGCCGACACGCGTTCCACCGCGGCGTCAGCCAGTGCAGACACCTTGCAGCCAACGGCGCCGACAAGTTCTGGCAAGTCTCCGTGCCCCGCCACCGGGCAATGGTCCGACTGTGCGGTGTTCCAGGCGCTCGACCGTGCCGGCCTCGCGCCGCGTCGGGACTCCTCTCAGGGTTCGGTGACGGTAGCCCCGCTTACCCAACCGGGAACGCGTCTGCTGCTGGGAAGCGCCGAGCTGGACGTCTTTGTATACGCAGACGCGGGCGCGCGCGAACGCGATGAGTCTCGCCTCGACAAGACAAAGTTCATCGAAGCCACTGACGAACCGACGCTGCGCGGTGAGCCGACGCTCGTTCGCAATGTCAATCTCCTGGCGCTGCTTCGCAGCCGTAACGACCATCAGCGAGAGCGCGTCTCCGACGCGCTCTCGGCTGGCCCGCCACAGCCGAGCGGCGCGGCTGTTCTCCCCAAGACGAACGTTCCGAAATGAGAGCTCTCACATCGGTCGGGCAACGGAGTTGCTTTGTCCTTTCTGCGCTCATTGCATTCGCTGCCAGCTGCGCGCGGAAGGAGGGTCCGCTGCTTGCGCCCAACGATGCCGAGCTGGCACAGGCCGCCCCCGACAGCTTCCGCGTCGACGTGGAAACCTCCAAGGGGAAGATGACGGTCCTGGCGAGGCGCGCGTGGGCACCACATGGCGTCGACCGGTTCTACTACCTGACGAAGCACCATTACTACGACAGCACGTACTTCTTCCGCGTCATCGAGAATTTCGTCGCCCAGGTCGGAATCGCCGGGCAGCCCAAGGTGAGCGCTGCTTGGGCATCGCGGCGGATCCCCGACGATCCCGTTAGGCATTCCAACACGCGCGGAACGATCGCCTTCGCGAGCGAGGGACCAAATACGCGGACCGTCCAGCTCTTCATCAATCTCCGTGATAACCCCAAGCTCGACACGTACGGGAGCGGCTTCCCGCCAATCGCTGAGGTAGTCGACGGGATGAACGTCGCCGAGTCGCTCTACGATGGATATGGCGAAGGGCCACCGGCGGGCCTCGGGCCGCGTCAGGAACTGATCGGGGATCAGGGCAACGACTACCTGCGACACTTCTTTCCCAAACTCGATCTCATTCGGCGCGCGACAATCGCCCAGGAATGGCGATGAGTCTTCGCGTAAAGCGCGATGAGCAACGGCTCGTGCCGGAGTCATCGAGTGCGTCGGTCGCGGAGGCAGCGCGTGTCGAGCAGCAGAGCGCGCAATTCAAGAAGGAGCTTGGGCTCGTCGATCTGGTCCTGCAGCAGATCGTCTACGTCGTCGGCATCGTGTGGGTTGGTGCCGCGGCAAAGCTGGGACAGTCGCACACGGTGTTCTGGCTCGCGGCGATGCTGCTTTTTTATCTGCCGCAAGCGGCGGTGGTGATTCATCTCAGCCGCGCGATGCCGCTCGAGGGCGGCCTCTATCAGTGGACGAAGCTTGGCTTCGGAGAAGCCGCGGCATTCATGGTCGCGTGGAACCTTTGGATGTACGCGGTGGTGCTCATTGGAAGCATCGGCCTCGTCATCTCGACGAACCTTTCATATGCGTTCGCGCTGCCCTGGCTGGCGACGAGCAAGCTGTTCATCACGGCGATCAGCTGCACACTGATGGCATTGCTCATGGTGCTCGGTGTTCTCGGCCTGGGTGTGAGCAAGTGGCTGCATAACGCGGGAAGCATTATGCTCCTCATCGCGTTCGTCGTGCTCATTGGCTTACCGTTCGTCCAGGTCGCGCGGGGTTCGTTGCCATCGTATCACCCCTTCGCGCTGGCAATGCCGGCGCTGAGCCTCTTGAGCTTGAACATCTTCGGGAAGCTCGCCGTGGGAGCATTGAGCGGCTTCGAGTACGTGGCCGTGCTGGCCGGAGAATGCCGGAGTCCGGAGCGGACGATCGGGCGCGCGACGATCATCGCGGCGCCGATCATCGCGGTGATGTTCATTCTCGGCACGAGCGCGGTGCTGGCGGTCAGTTCGCCGGCGCAGGTCGATCTCATTGCGCCGATACCGCAGACGATCACACGGGGCCTCGGGGCGTTAGGCATCGCGTCACTGGTCGCGCCGGTAGCGATTCTCATGCTCACCTCTCGCCTCGTCGCAAACTCGAGCATCGTGTTCACGGGCAATACCCGGATGCCGATGGTTGCCGGCTGGGACCGACTTCTGCCGCGTTGGTTCACGACGCTGCATCCGCGATTTCGGACGCCCGTGAATTCGATTCTGTTTGTCGGGGCCGTCTCGCTCGCGTTCGGAATCGCGGGCATCATCGGCGTCGGTGAACAGGAAGCGTTTCAGCTGCTCGACAACGCGGCGGGCATTCTGTACGGCCTGACCTATCTGGTGCTCTTTGCTCTGCCATTGTTCGCTTCGCGGTCTCCGGGGAGCGTTCTCCCGCGCGCGTCGGCCGCCCTCAGGATCGCCGCCGGCGCTGGTCTGCTGACGACGCTGCTCTACGTCGTACTATCGATCTTCCCGATCATCGATGTACAGAGTTGGCGGGCGTTCGCAGTGAAGATCTCGGGCGTGGTGATCGGGCTGAATGTGCTTGGAGTGTTCGTCTACGCGGCCGGCGGGCGGCGCCGTGCTCGGTCGTGGCGCGGAGAAGGAGAATATGCATGAGGAAGTTATCATCCCGTCGGCCGCGTCGGTTTGCCGTGGTCGTCGTACTCCTCTTCGCGTCCAGGTCGCGGCTATATGCTCAGCAAGACACGTCGCGCGTCGCCCGATGCGATTCCGTGCTTCGAGGAGCGCAAGTGGACTCGGTAGGCGTCACGGCGCGTGCGTATCTCATTCGACGCGATGGTCCGACGATGCCGCCGCGGGCGCGGGCGTTTCTCCTCGAATCGATCCTGTCACACTTCACGGCGCCCCAGCCGCTTCGGCTGCCCGTGTTCGGGCCCGGCCCGGCGCCGATGCGAATGTTGCACGCGGAGCATCTCGGCGCTGACAGTTCCTCGAGCCGAGAACCGGTTCTCTATGGCGTTTACGACTTCTCAATTCTGCGGAGTGGTGCGATTACCGCAGTGAAGATCTCGGTGCCCACGATGACGCCGTCCTTCGACGCACGGGTCATTGCGGCCATCCAGGGGTCAGTAGCCGATAGCGCGCCGGCGATCGTGACGCGCGCGCTCGGTGGCGATGCGGTCGCCGTCGAGCTGCGCATCTCTACGGGTCCCGAAGACACGCGCTTTCGCGTCCCCTCGGAGAAGGTCTTTACCGCAACGTTTCCACGTCTGCGGCTCGTCGACGCGAAGCCGACGGGCGTCCTGCCGCTCGCTGAGTACCCTGAGGAGGAGCGTGACGACGGCCGTGATGGCGAAGTGATGCTGCGCGTGGTTGTCGACGGCTCTGGCGGGGCAATCATCTCGACCATGGAAGTGCTGCATGCGACGTCGCCCGCGTTCGCGCTGTCAGCGGCACGAGCGCTGGCGCGCTACAATTTTTCGCCAGCGCGCGTCGGCTCGTGTACCGTACCGCAAGTTGTCGAGATTCCGTTCTGGTTTTCTCTCCGTCCGTGAGGGGATCGGGAGCCTAACGACGCGCGGTCATCGTATGGTCGGCGAGCGTCGCAGCGATCCGCAGCGCGTTCGATTGAAAGACCGATGGGCCGAGCACGACGTGCGCGGCAGGTTCCCGTGACTTCGGGGCATTGACACTGTCGTGACCTCTGGCTCACTTACGCGCACCTCGAGCCAACAACAGGAGGGCTGACCGAGATGGCTCATGCACCGCTACCGCTGTATCGACGAGGCTTCGGCGAGACGATGCGCCGCGATGCCTGGTGGATTCAGCCACTCGTGGTGTTCACGCTGCTCACGAGCTTTATCGTCTACGCGACGTGGGCAGCCTTTCAGAACGGGAATTACTGGTACGGTCCGTACCTGTCGCCCTTTTACTCGCCAGAGATTTTCGGCAACTCGCCGCACGCGCTCTTCGGCCCGAAGCCCGGCTGGTGGCCTTCGTGGCTCGCGTTCTCGCCGGCGCTGATCATCCTGCCGTTTCCGGGACTGTTCCGCGTCACGTGCTACTACTATCGCGGCGCGTATTACAAGGCGTTTTGGGCCGACCCGCCAAACTGTGCTGTTGGCGAGCCACGCAGCTCGTATCTCGGTGAGCGTTACTTCCCGCTCATTCTTCAGAACATTCACCGGTACGTTCTCTACATCGCCCTCCTGTTCCTCATCATTCTGGGATCCGATGTGTGGAAGGCGCTGTGGTTCCCGACCGCGGCGGGAGGACGGCAATTCGGCATCGGTGTCGGCACTCTGGTTCTCGCGGCGAACGTCGTGTTTCTGAGCTGCTACACCCTCGGCTGCCACTCATTCCGTCACATCGTGGGCGGCTTTCACGATGAGATTTCCAAGCATCGTGGCCAACAGGTCGCCTACGACTGCGCCAGTTGCCTGAACCGATGGCACATGCGCTGGGCATGGACGAGCCTGATATCGGTCGCCTTCTCCGATGTGTATATCCGCCTTTGCGCAATGGGCGTGTGGCACGATTGGAGGATTTTCTGAGGGGCTCGGGGTCAGGGTACTAGGGGCTAGGCTTAAAATGAGCGAATACGAAACTATAGATCACGACGTGCTTGTCATCGGGGCTGGCGGCGCGGGGTTGCGCGCGGCGATCGAGGCGGCAGCGAACGGCGTCAAGGTGGGGCTCGTTTGCAAGTCGCTGCTCGGCAAAGCGCATACAGTGATGGCCGAGGGCGGCGCGGCGGCGGCGATGGGGAACGTCGACGATCGCGACAACTGGCGCGTGCATTTCGCCGACACCATGCGCGGCGGGCAATACATCAACAACTGGCGAATGGCGGAGATTCACGCCAAGGAAGCGCCCGACAGTATTCGCGAGCTCGAGGCCTGGGGCGCGCTGTTCGATCGCACGCCCGACGGACGCATCCTGCAACGCAACTTCGGTGGACATCGATATCCGCGGCTCGCGCATGTTGGCGATCGCACCGGTCTCGAGATGATCCGCACGCTGCAGGATCACGGCATACATCAGGGCATCGACGTGCACATGGAGTGCACGGTGATCACCCTGCTGAAGGATGGCGATCGCGTATCGGGTGCCTTCGGCTACGATCGCGAGCGCGGACGGTTTCGGCTCTTCCGTGCGCGCGCGGTCGTGCTGGCGACTGGTGGCGTGGGACGCGCCTTCAAGATCACGTCGAACAGCTGGGAGTATACGGGTGACGGTCACGCGCTCGCGTACCGCGCCGGCGCTGCGCTGCAGGATATGGAGTTCGTTCAGTTCCACCCGACGGGCATGATCTGGCCGCCGAGCGTGCGCGGACTTCTCGTCACGGAAGGTGTGCGTGGAGAGGGTGGCGTCCTTCGGAATGGCGACGGCAAGCGATTCATGTTCGAGAACATACCGGAGAATTATCGGTCACAGACCGCCGACAATGCCGAAGAAGGCTGGCGATACACGCAGGGCGATAAGAACGCGCGACGCCCACCGGAATTGCTCACACGCGATCACGTCGCGCGCATGATCGTCCGCGAGGTGAAGGAAGGGCGCGGCTCGCCTCACGGCGGCGTCTTGCTCGACATCTCGTGGATCAAGGAGAAGCTGCCTAACGCGGCGGAGCACATCAAGAAGAAGTTGCCGAGCATGTATCACCAGTTCATGCAGCTCGCGGGCATCGACATCACCAAGGGCCCGATGGAGATCGGTCCGACGACGCACTACATCATGGGTGGCGTACGTGTCAACGGCGACACACAAATGTCGACGGTTCCCGGGCTGTTTGCCTGCGGTGAGTGTGCGGCGGGCTTGCACGGCGCAAACCGACTTGGCGGGAACTCACTCTCCGATCTGCTCGTGTTCGGGAAGCGCGCGGGTGAATACGCCGCGCGATTCGCGCACGATCATGGCGTCGTCAAGGTGAACGCTGCCGATGCAGACGCCGCGGCGCGTGCCGCACTGGCACCATTCGAGCGCACCGGCTCGGCCGACGGACCGTATCAAGTTCAGGAAACGCTACAGGAGAACATGCAGGATCTTGTCGGGATCGTTCGCACCGAGCGCGAGATGGAGCAAGCCCTCGCGTGCATCGAGTCGCTGAAGCGTCGCGCCGCGAACGTCGCGGTGCGAGGCAATCGCGAGTACAACCCCGGCTGGCACACCGCGCTCGATCTCGACAACCTGCTCGTCGTTGCGGAAGCAATCGCGCGATCGGCCTTGGCGCGAAAGGAGAGCCGGGGCGGCCACTTCCGCGATGATTTCCCCGATAAGGATCCGTCGTTCGGAACGTTCAACCTGGTCGTTCAGCGTGAGCGCAGTGGCGAGATGCGTCTCTCGCGAGAGACGATTCCGCCGATGCCGCAGGAGCTCAAAGCCGTGATCGAGGAGATGAAATGACGGAGACTGGAACTCCTTCACGTGCGAGCAAGGCGTCGGACGCAACGTCGGTGCCTGCGTCGCACGCGGTTGATGCCTATACGGCGGCGCAAGCCGCGCAGGATGCCGCCGCTACACGCAGCAGGCGCACGTTCAAGATCTGGCGCGGCGATAACGGCAAGGGTGAGTTCGTCGAGTTCAACACCGACGTCGTCGAGGGGATGGTTGTGCTCGACGCTGTGCATGAGATCCAGGCCAAGCAAGCGAACGATCTCGCCGTGCGATGGAACTGCAAAGCGGGCAAGTGCGGGTCGTGCTCGGCGGAGATCAACGGCTCGCCGAAGCTGATGTGCATGACGCGTCTCGATCAGCTGGCGCCAGACAAGCCGATTACGGTCGAGCCGATGCGCGCGTTCCCGCACGTGCGCGATCTCGTCACGGACGTCTCCTGGAACTTTCGCGTCAAGGAGAAGATCGCGCCCTTCGCGCCCCGAGAGCCCGACGCCCCCGACGGCACCTGGCGGATGTATCAGCGCGACATCGATCGCGTTCAGGAGTTTAGAAAGTGCATCGAGTGCTTTTTATGCCAAGACGTCTGTCACGTCCTGCGCGATCACCAGAAGCACGACGAGTTCATCGGCCCGCGATTTCTCGTGTACGTCGCGGCGCTCGAGATGCATCCGCTCGACACGGCAGACCGAATCCCCGCACTTCGGAAGGACGACGGCATCGGGTACTGCAACATCACGAAGTGCTGCACGAAGGTGTGTCCCGAGCACATCACGATCACCGACAATGCGATCATTCCCCTCAAGGAGCGCGTCGTCGACGAATTCTTCGATCCGATCGGCAAGCTGGTGAAGATCTACTCGAGGAGAAAGAAGAAGTAATTCGACTGGCGGAGTCCCGGTGGAGGCGGACGATGGAACTGAAGCCGATCACACGCGAGGGTGTTCCGGCCGCGCTGCAGAAGGCGGAGCGGTATCGATTGCTCAACGACTCCTCGGCGGCCGAAAGCATCTGTCTCGACATTCTCGAGGTCGATCCGGAGAATCAGGCCGCGCTCGTGACGTTGCTCCTGTCGATCACCGATCAATTCGTGGAAGAGCAATCGGACGGCGTGCATCGCGCGCGTGAAGTGCTGCCCCGGCTCAAAGACGATTACAAGCGCGCGTACTACGCCGGGATCATCTGCGAGCGGCGCGCGAAGGCGCAGCTGCATCGTTCCGCGTTAGGCGCGGCGGACGTCGCCGCGGAGTGGTTTCATGAAGCGATGGCGTGGTACGAGCGCGCGGAAGCACTGCGACCGCAGGGAAACGACGAATCGATTCTGCGGTGGAACACCTGCGTGCGACTGCTCGGGCGTCATGAACGGAGTGATCGGTCGGCGCCGAGCGAGTACGAGCCGGCGCTGGAGGAATAACGACAGCGCCGGCGCGTGCCGCGCGGGCGAGAGCCTAACGAGTTGACAGCGGCGTCATGGAGTCTGACACGGCCCCCACCCGATCAGGCGCGGTCGCCGCGAGCTGGCTCGTACAATGCGCGCACCGCGTCGCACGCGCGTCGATCGTCTGACGGCAGAACGGACACTCGCGTGTGGCCGGTTTCTCGTCCGCTTTCGGCGGCCGAATGAGGGCGATCGTTATGCGCCAACAGATGAAGCCGACAATGGCGAATTTCATCAGGACACTGAGGAAGTGACCGTACGTGAACTGGACGGGACCGCTCTGCGGAAAGCGCAAGTCCACCCAGGCCTTCGACGGCGACACCGCGTTGATCACCGGCATGATGAAATCGTTCACCAAACCCTGCACAACGTCATTCGTCGCGGCGCCAATTACGACGGCGATCGCGAGGGCGAGCATGTTCTGCTTGAGGAGAAATGCCTTGAATTCCTTCCACATGGTTCGCTCCGCCGGCGCAACTCCGGCTGCTCGGGGGCATGGGTGTGCTGCCAGAATCCTACCTTAGGCGCCATGATACTAGCACGCTGCGGCGTCTCACGCCGCGCCCGGCGCTTGCGTATCTCGTGGACCGAGGCGACGTTGCCTTGGGACATGTCCGTGACTGGGGCTGATGACGGCACCTAATACCGGGTATCCGAAAGCGACGTGATGGACAAAGTTCGCCGATATCGGATGTCTCTGGCGCGGCAGTTGTCGCTGCTGACGGGAGCCGTCGTCGCGTCTTCGCTTTTGATCGTGCTCGCGGTGGCGTACGAAGCCCTCACTCGCTCCGCGTTGTCGGGTGCAGCGACGGCGCTGACTCGCGCAACGCGGCAGCTCGCCAGTCTCGGGGAAACTGGTCTTCGCCAGACTCGAACGCGATTTGCCACCGCGGCGGCGGATCCAGCGGTTCGGCGAGCGCTAACCGCCGCGAATGCGACGTCACGCGCATCACTGACCGCTTCGCCGGGCGCTGACAGCACCGTCGAAGCGGTGCGGAAGGCGCTGGCTGAGCTCTCGAATCCGACGGACTCGGGGACGCCAATCGAGCTTTGGAGCGCGAGTGGACGTCGGGTAGCGTACATCGGGAACGCCGAGCCGGAAGTCCTCGAGTCTCCGACTGGTGGCCGAACGCTCGGCGGGCCGAGGCTCCCGCGCGACGGCATGGATGAACTGCGGAACACGGATTCCCTGCAATTCGGCCATTTGTATGCATCCGGCGGCCGGGTCTACTTTTGGCTCGTCCAGCCGATCCTGGAACACGCGAAACCGATTGGCTATTTCGCGCAACAGCGACGGCTCGCCGCGAACCCGCAAGCAGATCGGAGCATTCGCGCGCTGGCCGGCGAGGGGATCAGCACGTACTACCACAACTCCGACGGCAACGTCTGGACGACCGTGACGGGTTCGCCGGCGTCGCCGCCGCGACGTGTGCCGAACGACTCGGGAAAGGCGACGCGAGGCTCTGGCGAAGAGCTGCTCATCGCGGAGGCGCCGATTGCCGGAACGCCGCTCATGGTCGCGATGGAACTGCGCGCTCGAGACGTCCTCGCGCCCCCGCGAGCGACGCTTCGTCAGCTGCTCCTCGTCGGCCTCGCGCTGCTCATCGCCGGAATGGGTGCGGCGCTGCTCATCGGCCAGCGCATCGCTCGGCCGATCGTCGCGATCGCCGATGGCGCGGAGGCGATCGCGCGTGGCCAGTACGACACGCGAGTGCCGCCATCTGGTCAGGCCGAGATCGCGCGACTCGCCGAAAGCTTCAATCACATGGTGAACGAGGTCGCCGTCGCGCAGCGCGCGCTCGAGCAGAAATCGCGAGACGCACTCGCGGCGAATCGCGCGAAGTCGGACTTTCTCGCGACGATGAGTCACGAGCTGCGCACACCGCTCAATGCGATCGCCGGCTATACCGAGCTTCTCGAGATGGGACTTCGCGGGCCGCTCACGGATGCACAGCGTCGGGATCTGGCCCGAATTCGCACGAGCGGCCAGCACTTGCTTGGCCTCATCAGCGGCGTGCTCGATCTCAATCGCATCGAGCGCGGCCAGTTGACGTATGCACTCGTCCCGATCCGCATCGATCCATTTCTCGCCGATCTCGATGCACTCGTTTCGCCGCAGGCAGCTTTGAAGTCGCTCAATTTGGAGTACGTACCATCGGAGCCTGATCTCACAGTCATCGCCGATCGTGAAAAGCTCCGGCAGGTCGTCCTGAACCTGCTCTCGAATGCGATTCGCTTCACCCCGCCTGGCGGTCGTATCACACTCGCGGCAACGGCGGCTGGAGACGCGCGCGTCGCGGTTTCGGTTCAGGACACTGGACCAGGAATACCCGAGCCTCGACAGGAGCAGGTGTTCGAGCCATTCGTCCAGCTCGACCGATCTCTCACCCAGCCGCAGGAGGGTCTTGGTCTCGGCTTGGCGATCAGTCGCGATCTCGCGCGCGGGATGAGGGGCGAGTTGGCGCTCGAGAGCACATCGAACAAGGGTGCGAGGTTTGTCTTGACGCTGCCTAGCGGGCCCGCCGACGAAAGCCGCAGCATGATGCAAAGTGGTGAGGCTCCCGCGCTCGGTTCGGTCTAGCTTCGTCTCTTTTGACGCAGCGAAGGATGTTTACGAGTTGTTGCGGCGACGCAACATCGTGTGGTGTGATAGTGCTGCTTGGGAGACTCATTACGTCCTCCGAGACCGCGCGCCGCATTTGCGAATTACGCAGCACAGGCGAGTTAGGTCATTGTAACAGCGTGAATTGGCCATTGTGGTCAACAAGGGTCTCAAGACTCGTTAGATGGGCATGCGTTGAGCAATCACCTCCGTTAACTCGCCACCGGAGTTGGTGTGCCCGTCGACGCTCAGGAATCGAATCCCGCGCAGGCGCTTCGCGCTGGAGTGCTGCTCGCTGACCGCTTTCGCGTGGTTCGTTCCGCTCGCGGAACGAGCCCATTTGCATTCAGCTACCACGCGGAAGATCTGCAGAATGGCGAGGCCGTTGTCATAAAGGAATTCTTCCCGCGGAATCTCGTTTCGCGCGCGGCGGACGGCGTGTCCGTTCGCCCGCACTCGCCCGATTGCGAGCGTGACTTCCTTCGGGCTTTGCACCGCTTCGCGCTGGAAGGCGCGGTTCTCGCCGAAATCACACACCCGCACGTCGTGCGGGTGCGCGCGGTCGTCGATGTGCATCAAACGGTCTACCTCGTCATGGACCGTTACGAAACGCAGTCGCTCGCGGAATTTGTACAGTCGGCACAGGGGAAAGTCCCGCCAGCGGAGGCTGGACGAATCATTCAGCAGTTGCTGTCGGCGCTCGAGCTGCTCCACGCCGAAAGCATCATTCACCGCGATCTGTCGCCGCGAACGGTGCATGTCACGCCGACCGGCTCCGCCATTTTGCTCGAGTTCAGCGCCCGCCGGCATCTCCCGGTGCACGCAACCGACCTCGCGTCGGGATTCGCAGCGTTCGAGCAGTACGGTACGAAGGACATTGGCCCGTGGACCGACGTCTACGCGACGTCGGCGTTGTTTTATTACTTGCTCACGGGGACGATGCCGCCCTCGGCGCTCGAGCGCGCAGCCGGTCAAGCGGTGGCGTCCCCGCTCATGTCGGTACAGAGTCTCGCTCCAGGAGTCGCGGGCCTCGTCATGCGCGGCATGGCGCTCCTGCCGCAACAGCGGCCGCATGCGGTGTCGGAGCTTCGCCGCCAACTCGACAGTGCGCTCGTCGATGGGCGCTCGACGACGGCGCGATCCGCGTATAGTCCGTCCGCAGGCGCCCCCGCAGCGGCATCGGAGGCATCGAGGCTCGACGCAGCGCATGGCCCCGACGACGACGGGGGCGTCCCGCTGCGATTTGCGGCGGGTGGCATCGTCGTTCCCTCCGATGAGGGCGGCTCGAAGAAATTATTCCGCAGGCTGAAAAACGCGGCATCGCGCTTCGGCGGCAATCCGCTGCCAGGCGAGCGGCCTAACGAGCTGGAGCAGCTCGAGGCGCTGGCCAGAGCAATGTCGCCAGCGCCAACGGAACTACCGCGGCGGCCGGCTCTCCTTGACGAGCCGCCAGCGCCGATCATTCAAGCGCCAACCTACGCGCCGGTTGTACCCATCGCCGAAGCTGCTCCTCCCGTGCCGGCCCCGGTGCCGCGGTTCCAGTTCAGACCGCAGACGGCAGCCGAGACCGACGAGTTCAACGAGGCGCTTGGAGCACCAAGTCGGCGGAAACGCTATAGCCTTGCGGCGGCCGCGTTGCTTGTGCTCGCAATCGGCAGCTCGATGATTCTTCTCGCACGGAGTGGTCGGGCGAGTGGGATGAGGCCACCGCTCAGTACATCCTCGACTTCGCAGGCTCGCACTGGCGGCACGCCAGCAGTGAGCGCGGGAGCACCTTCGCACGAGTCAGTTGACGGAGGCGCAGTCCTTCAGAGTGTGTCGCACTCGTCGGCGGTCGCTGATCCTGCGGTTGATCCACCGGCGACGGTCGCGAAGCGATCGAGCACGTCCGAGCGGAGCGCAGCGCCAGCTCCGACGCGATCGCCCGACCCGCTGCCGGCCGTATTGCCTGCGGGCCGTCTACCCAACCTGAAGATCGCGGCGATCTCGGGTAGTGCGACGGACCTGAAGATTGTTCCGCTCGAGCTCCTCGTCGATTCACGTACGCGGCTAACGAATGGACAGGATCAAGCGGAGCAAGGAGACTACGTGGTGGCGCGACGCAGCTTCCGGGGAGCGATCGCACAGTTGGACAGCGTCGCCGCGCGGTATCCCGATTCGCAATCAATCAAGAACTTGCGGCGTGACATCGAGCAAGCGGACTCGCGTGCGCAGCAGGCCTGCTCAGCGGAGAACGACATGCGAAAGCGTCGCGGCGAGGAAGCGAGGGCGTGCCAATGACGGCATACCTGACGTCACCACTACGAGTGGCGTGGCATCGCGCGACGTTTGGCGTGATGGCCCTCCTTCTCGCCGCCACGCCGCTCCGCGCCCAGACCGCCACCAGGGCGCTCACGCTGGCAGAAGTGATGGATCTGCGCCAGCACGGCGTGTCGTCTCGACAGATCCTGCGCGACGCGAAAGCGTACTGCATCAACTTTTCGATGGAGGACGACAGCGTCCGCCACCAGCTCACCGTCGCCGGAAACGACACGATGCTCGTCGGTGGTCTGAGCAGCGTCTGCACGACCGCGAAGCCGCCAGAAAAACCACCGCTGCCGCCGATCATCGACGACGAATTCGCGCAGTCGAACACGTCGCAGGGATTCATTTGGTCGAATCCGCGATGCCGAGCGCGATTCGAGGCCGACGGTGTGCGCATGGAGAACACAGCGAGCGACGCCATGTGCCTGGTGCGGTACCCGTCGCTCGATCTTCCGGCAGACGTGCAACTCGATCTCGAGGTCTCTCAGCTGGGATCAACGAAGCACGGCGCGGTCATACTCGGATTCGGCCGACAGGATCGTTCGGGGAAGTACTACTCGTTGAGCGTCTCTGCCGACCGGGGCGTGGAGCTGTGCTGGAACAGCGATCGCCAATGCAATTCGCTGGTCAAGCTCTCCGAGGTGGCCGCGGTACAGACCGACGTTGGTGCGATCAACCACGTCGCGGTTGAGGTGCGAGGACAGGACATTGCGCTCCTCGTGAACGGCAAGCGCGTTGGACAGTATACCGCGGATGCGCTGGTGGGCGGACGCCTGATGGTTGGCGTCGGACCTCAGACGAGCGTCGTGCTCATTCGACTCACGGCGACGCCGCTGCGCTGAGTTGTCGTTCGTCGGTCTGGTCACGGCCACGACGGAGCAGCACGACAAGCAGTATTTGGGGCTCGGTCGCTGCCGCCCGAACCTGGCGGCCGTCGGCAAGCGCGGCAATAGCACGCAGCCATTCGACATCTCGGCCAGGCGCGCTCTCCAGGGCCGCCAGCTTTCGTTCGGCACCGATGCCTAACGGCACACGGAGCGCCAGTTGCGCGCGAGACGCAAGGGATGCAAGCGACGCGCGCTCGTG
>JANWKK010000214.1 GCA_025451425.1 Gemmatimonadaceae bacterium | reverse complement strand
GCATCTCCGAGGGCGAGCGCGGCCGTGGTGCTTGTCGTCGGAGCGAGGTCGTGCGGGCAGGCCTCCTCCCTGACGCTGGCGTCCAAAACGACGTCGGAGTGCCGCCCCAGAGCGGATTTCGCGTCACCCGTTATCGCGATGGTGCGCACGCCAAAACCTTTCAGGTGCGCGACGAGAGCAAGTAGCTCGTCGGACTCGCCGCTCTTGGAGATGAGAATCGCGACGTCTTCGCTGCCGACGATGCCCAGGTCGCCGTGCACGCTGTCGACGGGGTGGAGGAAACTGGCGGGCGTTCCGGTTGACGTCAGGGTCGCGGCAATCTTGCGCCCGATGAGACCAGACTTACCGACGCCGCAAACGATGAGTCGACCTTTGCACGAGTGCATCAGCTCGACCGCACGAACGAACTCGTCGCCGATGCGGCTCTCGAGCGCGGCGAGCGCCTCCTGCTCGAGGCGCAACACTCGCCGGCCGCGCTCAGCGATGTCCTCGCGCCTCATCGTGACTTGCCGCGCGTCGCGCGCTCGCGAGGCTTCGACGTCGAGTGCTTGTGGGCGCTGTCCTCCACGGATCGCTCGGCGACGTACGCCTCAGTAAGTGCTTCCCACTGGCCGCGTGCCTTAAGCAGTATTTCGGCGAACTCTCGAACCGCGCCGCGACCACCGCCTCGCGAGATTTGAAATCTACAAACGCTCAACACCTCTGGGACGGCGTTCGCGACGGCGACGGGCAATCGTACGGTACGCAGGATCGCAAGATCAGGAAAATCGTCCCCGATGAACGCGGTTTCTTCGGGAGCGATGCGATGCCTCTGGAGAATCTTTCGGAGCGCTGGCAGCTTGCGCGCGTACGAATCCTGCGCGACGTCTTCGATCTCGAGCTCGGAGGCACGGAGCCTAACACTATCGGATACTCGGCCCGTCACGATGGCGACGCGAATGCCGGCCTTTCTCAGGAAGTGAATACCGAGTCCATCCTGAATGTCGTAGCGCTTGAACTCGAGGGGCGTGCCGTCGACGGCGCCGAGGTAGATGCCGCCGTCGGTGAGCACACCGTCGACATCGATGCCGACGAGACGGATTGCCCGTGCGGTGGCGGCATCGAGCCCAGACGCCGGATTCTGAAGGAGCGTCATCGCTTGCCGAGCTCCCAGATTCGAACCAAGCTGGCGACAAGCGCATCCAGCTTGTCGAGAGGGATCATGTTTGGGCCATCACTTGGAGCATGATCGGGATCGGGATGGGTCTCCATGAAGAGGCCATCCGCGCCGGCGGCGACGGCTGCCTTTGCGAGCGGCGGAATGAACTCGCGTGCACCGCCACTCGCCCCGCCGACGCCCTTTCCAGGCTGCTGCACGCTATGCGTCGCGTCGAAAATCACCGGCACGCTGCAGGCGTTGCGCATGCGAGCGAAGGAGCGCATGTCGACAACGAGATCGCCGTAACCGAAGAACGTGCCGCGTTCGGTGAGGGCAATGTCAGGCGTGACGCGTGATGCGTCGTGCGTGGCGCGAGGAACAGCGACACTGCCTAACGCTGCCGAGCGAACCTTCTCGACCGCGCCGCGCATGCCTTCGGGGTGCATCCATTGGCCTTTCTTGATATTCACGGGCTTGCCCGTTGCGCCGGCGGCGACGAGGAGGTCGGTTTGACGGCAGAGGAAAGCCGGAATCTGCAGAACGTCGACGACTTCGGCCGCCGGGGCACACTGCTCCGGCAGATGGACGTCGGTGAGAACGGGGAGCCCCGTTTTTTCGCGGACGCGGGCGAGCGCCTCGAGTCCATCGTCGAGGCCGGGTCCGCGCGTGGCATCCCTGTTGGATCGATTGGCTTTGTCGAAGCTCGCCTTGTAGATGATGCCGCCAGGGACGCGCTCGGCGAGGCGTGCGAGGTGCTCGCCGACCCGGAGATTCAGTGCATCGGACTCGAGCACACACGGGCCAGCAATGAGAAACAGCGCATCGGTGCGAAAAAGGACCATTGCCTCGTCAGTCCGCTGCTTCGACGAGTGGGCGTTCTCCGGCGCGGCCCTCGCGACGACGACCCGCCTTCGCGGCGGCCGCAATGAACCCGGCGAACAGCGGGTGCGGACGTGTCGGTCGCGATTGGAGCTCGGGATGGAACTGGCAGCCAATGAACCACGGGTGCGAGTTCAACTCGATGATCTCGACGAGCTGGCCATCCGGTGAGAGTCCGCTCAATCGCATGCCGTGCTGAACGAAGAGATCGCGATATCGATTAGAGACTTCGTAACGATGACGGTGGCGCTCACTCACTTCCGGCACGCCGTACACTTCGGCGACCCGCGAGCCACGGGCTAGCCGGCACGGGTAGGCGCCGAGCCGCATCGTGCCGCCCATGTCGGTAACGTGTTGCTGCGATTCCATCAGCGAGATGACTGCATTGTCGCACTCGGGCGCGAACTCCGACGAGTGGCTGTCCTCGAGTTGGCAGACGTTGCGCGCGAACTCGATGATCGCCGTCTGCATCCCGAGACAGATGCCAAAAAACGGAAGACCGGTCTCCCGCGCGGCGCGAATCGCTTCGACCATTCCCTCGACGCCGCGCACACCGAAGCCGCCGGGCACGAGGAGCCCATCGTAGCCGGCGAGTAGAGAAGCTGCGACGTCGCCGGTCGTGAACGCCTCGCTCGAGATCCAATTTACTTCAACGCCAACGTCGTTGGCGATGCCGCCATGAATGAGTGCCTCGAGCACGCTTTTGTAGCTGTCGGCGTACTCGGTGTACTTCCCGACGACGGCGATCCGAACTTGCCGATGCGGCGTGAGCACACGCTGAACGAGCTCGCGCCAGCGGGCGAGGTTCGGCTCCTCGGCCTGGAGACCGAGCTTCTGCACAATCTTCGCGTCGAGTCCTTGCTCGTGAAAGACGAGGGGTATCTCGTAGATCGTGCGCACGTCCGGGCTCTCGATGACGGCGCCGAATTCGACGTTGCAGAACAATCCGATCTTGCGCTTGATCTCGTCCGAGATCGGGCGTTCGGTGCGCACGATAAGGAGATCCGGCTGAATTCCGATCTCCATCAGTTCGCGCACCGAGTGTTGCGTCGGCTTGGTTTTGAGCTCACCTGCAGCGGCTATGTAAGGCAGCAGGGTGAGGTGGATAAAAATCGCGTTCTCGCGCCCGACGTCATGCCGCATTTGTCGGATCGCCTCGAGGAACGGCTGCGATTCGATATCGCCGACCGTGCCTCCCACCTCGACGATCACGACGTCATTCTCGGGACCGACGCGACGGATCGCGGCCTTGATCTCGTCGGTAATGTGCGGAATGACTTGCACCGTGGAGCCGAGATATTCCCCGCGACGCTCTTTCGTAATGACGTTGAGGTAGATGCGGCCTGTCGTCACGTTGTTCGCCTGCGAGAGCGACCGATCGATGAATCGCTCGTAATGGCCGAGATCGAGATCGGTCTCGGCGCCGTCGTCAGTGACGAACACCTCGCCATGCTGGAATGGCGACATCGTGCCGGGATCGACGTTCAGGTAGGGATCGAACTTGAGCATGGTCACGCGCAACCCTCGCTCAACGAGCAACCGTCCGAGCGATGCGGTGGCGATGCCCTTGCCGAGCGAGGAGACCACGCCTCCTGTTATGAACACATACTTCGTCGTCTGCGATCGCGTTGTATTCATCAGCTCCGTCCGTTGAGATCTTTCCAATCAGCGTTCGCGCGTGCCAGATCGTCGAGGGTGTCGACGCCGACGGCTGGTAGTTCCTCGACGAGCGCGACACCCATCGCTATTCCCGCGGCGAGCGGGCGAAGCTGCTCGAGGCGCTCGATCTGCTCGAGCGGATGCGGCGGTAGAGAGACCCATTGCGCCAGCGCGTCACGCGCGTAGGCGTAGACGCCGATGTGCTGCCACACTCGTGTGCTGCGCAGGGGTGCCTCCGCCGCGTCACGCAAGAACGGAATGGCCGCCCGCGAAAAATACATTGCCCGGCCGTCATCGGCAGCGACGACCTTCACGACGCTGGGCTCATCGAGAATGTGCTCCAGCGCACGTACCGCCGCGGTCCCGAGTGGAAACTGACCCGAGGTCACTTGGCTCACGGCGCCGCGCAGCACAGCCTCGCTGACGAAGGGCTCGTCGCCTTGTACGTTGACGATCGCGTCGTAGTCGCGAAACTCTGGGCGCGCCGCGACTTCGGCGACGCGATCTGTGCCGGACGGATGAGTCGGAGACGTCAGCAATGCTTCGGCACCGTGGGGGCGGACCGCGTCGGCGACCTCGTCACTGTCGGTGGCAATGACGCATCGGTCGGCGATCTTCAAGGACTGCACGCGCTGCCACACTCGAACGACGAGCGGGAGTCCGGCGAGGAGGCGAAGGGGTTTTCGGGGGAGGCGGCTCGCGCCCAGTCGGGCTGGGATCACGGCGAGCGTCTTCACGCGCGGCGCTCGGGGCGGTTGTGGGCCGCGTCAGTCACGAGGGGCAATGTATTCCGCCCGTCGGGTTAAGGCAAATTCCCCGCTTTACATCAGAGCTCACCTTGCCATCGACAACCCAAACCCAAAATTCCACGTCCGGGTTGCCGGATCGACCGCGGCATCGAATCGCACGAAGCTCAGCGCGAGCCTCAATCCGAGATTCTGCTCGAACGCTGGCAATCGTCCAACGCCTGCCGAGCCGATCATGTGTCGCAGCGTAACGCTCGGCGATCCGACGAATGGAAGATCGAGCCACGGAATGGGCGTGTAGTAATTGCTTTCGATGTAAACGAGTCGGTCGCCACCTAACGAGAGGAGTGGGGCCGTGACAATCGTACCGGAGCCACCAAGGTAGCTCCAACGTTGTGGGGGCGGGGTATCGCCGAACGTGTACACGACGTGCGTGCTCAGATAAAAGAACTGTGCACCAAACGTGGGAAAGCGGACGGTGCCTTCGAGCGTCGACTGCAGAAAGCGGCGCGAGCCAACGTCGAATGCGGCGGCCTCGTTCGTTAGGTTAAATGACGTACGAACGCCTTGCGTCTGCCAATCGAATAACGCGCCGAACAGTACCGACTCCAGCGTCCCCGGAACCACAGGCGGATTTGGCCGAAGCATGTCATCTCGACCGGTTCGCCCGAAGAAGCTCCAGGGGCCGCTGCTGGCAAGTGAATCGGGTCCGATGGAGCGATCGCGCTCCGCGCGCAGCCCCAGGTATGGCGCGAATTCGGTCGTCGACGTTTCGAGGAGGCGATGCAGTGTGACCTCGCCACGATCCGCGCGATAGTAATTGCGCGTGTCGAGGCCGAGCCCCAGCACCGCGGCGGAGTTCACGACGTCCGTCCAAATCCAGTCGTCGTTGCTCAGCGTCGAGCGTCCGAAATAGGCGTGCACGCGCATGCGGCGGCCAAATGCAAACTCGCCGTCGATAGACGGATCGAACGCACCGATGTTCGACCGGTACGTGACGATCGGATTGATCTCGAAGTAGCCGGTGTCGAGAGAAATCGTTGGGCCAAACGGTAGTGAGAGTCCATCTGAGCGATCGTACGCCGGGATACGAATTCCATAAACGCCCGGGAGTAGGAACGGAGGCGATGGATGCTCGCGCACGAGGCGGTAATCGAGGACGTAACTCGTGCTCGTGCCGTTGCTCCGTGCGTCGTACGTGAAATCGCGATGACTCTCCACGCCGTTGCGCGTGATCGCGAAATGCGATTCGTAGACCGCCCCGCCGACCGCGATGACGCGTCCGTCGACGACCGCTCCCGGATGCAGAAACGCGTCGCCGCCGACCACGATTACATCGCCGTGTATGCGTCCTTCGATCACGACGTCGCGATGGAGAACGACGACGCTTTGAGCATATATGGAATCGCGCGGCAAGACCGCGGCCGTCGCCGCGGGCCCGATGAGCCGATGAGGCGACGCCAACATGTCCACGAGGCGATGTCCGAATGATCCCGGCCCAGGATCACGAACGACGATCTGCTGAGCGTCGAGCCGCGCACTCGCCACCGCGCCGACAAGTAGCAGCGGCGCGATGAGCGCGCGGCACCTCACCGCGCGAGCTCCAGGAAATTCTTCAGTAGGGCCTTGCCGTGTTGCGTCATCACTGATTCCGGATGGAACTGAACGCCATACACCGGATGTTCGCGGTGCTGGACGCCGTGAATTTCGTTCGGATCGCCCGCGGCGCGGGCGACTATCTGAAGGGAGTCAGGAAGCGAAGTTCGTTCCACGACGAGCGAGTGGTAGCGCATCACCTCGATCGGCGACGGCAAACCGGCGAAGACGCCCGTCCCGTCGTGTTCGACCTGGGAGGTCTTTCCGTGCATAACGCGATCGGCGCGCACGACGCGGCCGCCGTACGCCTCACCGATCGCCTGGTGTCCAAGGCAGACACCGAGAGTTGGAATGCTGCTTCCCCATCGACGGATTGTCTCGACGGTGATCCCGGCCTGGGCAGGCGCGCACGGCCCCGGCGACAGCACGATCGCCGACGGATCGATCTGGCCAATTTCGTCGACTGTGATGGCGTCATTGCGTCGCACGTCCACCTCGGCACCGAGCTCGCCGAGGTATTGGACGAGGTTGTACGTGAAGGAGTCGTAGTTGTCGATGACGAGCAGCATGATTTCGTGACCCCGAAGGCTCGGCTTTAAGAAACCGCAGAAGACGCGGTTCAATCATACCAATCATCCTCGCGGATGATACTGCTTGTGTACTGCTCTGAGATACTCGCGGTCCACGTGAGTGTAAATCTGAGTGGTGGAAATATCGGCGTGGCCAAGCATTTCCTGAACGGCGCGCAGATCGGCTCCCCCCTCGAGTAGGTGCGTCGCGAACGAGTGACGCAGGGTGTGAGGAGAAACATGCTTGGTGATCTGCGCTCGCTCGACATGATGTCGTAGAATCTTCCAGGCGCCCATCCGCGTGAGCGGGCGTCCCCGCGCATTCAAGATCAGGATGCCCTTCCCTTCGCCCTTCTCGAGTCGAGGCCGCAACTCGCGTAAGTAAATCGCAACGGCGCCGATCGCTGAGCGTCCGATCGGAACGAGACGCTCCTTGCTTCCCTTGCCGAAGACACGCACGAGCCCTTCGTCGAACAGCACGTCGCGCACTGAGAGCGTGATCCACTCCGACACCCGGAGGCCGGCGCCATATGCGAGCTCGAGGAGCGCGCGGTCGCGAAAGGTGAACGGCTCGTCGAGGCTGGGCGCCGCAAGCAGTCGCCCGACTTCGTCGACGCTCAGGACATCGGGAAGTGAACGCCACCGTTTTGGTGTCTCGAGCCGCTCGCTGGGGTCGCGAACGACATGGCCGTCTCCCAGAAGAAAACGAAAGTATGTCCTGACCGAGGACACATTGCGACGGATCGACGCGGGCGCCAGACCGAGGTCTTTGAGATGATACACGAACTCGCGCAACAGCCGGCTCGAAATGTCAGTCGGTACGCGTGCGCCTTTCGCCGTCGCATAGATCGCGAGCCGTTCGACGTCGCGTCGATAGGCTTCGGAAGTGCGCGGTGACGATCCCTGCTCGAGCGCGAGAAAGTCGGCGAACCGCTCGATGAGAAACACACGAGCGATGGTCGGGTCGATCAGTGTTCGCTCACCTTTCTGCTGCGAGTCCGCCATATCATCATGCCGACGAGTAACAAAACGGCGGCCGCGATCGCGAGCACGCGTCCATAATCTGTGATCAAGCGCTGGACGCGCGGCCAGTTGCCGCCGAGGGTGAATCCAAGATAACTCACGGTTCCGTACCAGATCGCCGAAGCAGCGCCGATGGCGAGTCCAGCGCGCAGTGGCGGAACGCGGAGGGCTCCCGCGAAAGGCGGAACGATCGCGCGCACGCCGGGAATGCATCGGCTCGCGAAGAGCGCGATCACACCGTACCGACCGTACAATCTTTCGAGGCGCTGCTGGGCCTGGGCTCCTCGATCGCCCAGAAAGCGACGCTCGAGCCGCTCGGCGCCATAGCGGCGGCCAACGGCATACATGATCATCGCGCTCGTGACGTTCCCCGACCACGTGGCGAGAAACGCCGCCTCCACGCTGCCACGCCCGCGGGCGGCGAGGAAGCTTCCGAGCGCCACGACGGTGTCGGCAGGTATCGGCGGGAAGATATTCTCGATCGCCGCGACGACGGCGAGCGCGGCATAGAGGGTACCGATCGGCACCGACGTGAGCCACGCGATGAACGAATCCACTCGCTATCGCTCTTTCTCGTTAGGCTCGAGGGACGCGACGGCGATGCAAGCGATCCCTTCGCCGCGGCCGATCCAACCCATACCTTCGTTGGTCTTTCCTTTGACGCTGACCGCTGACGGAGCAATGCGAAGCATGCGCGCGAGCTCCGTTCGCATTGCCTCACGATAAGGCGCGAGTCGCGGCGCTTCGGCGACTACGGTGACGTCGACCTGCAAGACGCGATGGCCGGCGCCGTGTACACGACCGACAGCGACGCTCAGCATCTCGAGCGAGTCACGGCCGCGATTGGCGGTATCGCGATCGGAAAAAAGCTCACCGATGTCGCCCGCACCGATGGCACCCAGAATGGCGTCGGTGACGGCGTGGGCGATGGCGTCACCGTCGGAATGCCCAACGAGGTGCTTGTCGAACGCGATGTCGACGCCGCCAAGCTTGAGTGGTCCGCCGTCGCCAAATCGGTGGGAGTCATAACCAATGCCAACGCGGATGCTCATCGCGATTGCGCAATGTGCATCCGCGTTGACATCCGCTTCGCGCTCCTCGCTGACGCTAGGAGCAAGCTTACTTGGAGTTGCGCGCGCGGTGGGCGCGCTGCCGCTCCTCCCGCCCGGCGAAGCATCAGGCTGCAGCCCCTGTTGGCTCGGTCTCGCGGATGATCGAGTAGTCTTGGCGACGACGCGCGGGAGTGAAGCCCGCATCGCGAATCAGGCGCTCCATCTCATCCGTCGTCGTGCGGTACGTTGTGTTTGCCGCGGAGACGACGTTCTCCTCGATCATGAGCGACCCAAAATCATTGCAGCCGAAGCGCAAGGCCAGCTGCCCGATCTTCATCCCCATCGTCACCCAGCTCGCCTGGAGATTCGGAACATTGTCGAGGACGATGCGGGCGATCGCAATCGTTCGGAGATAATCGATGGCGTCGGTCTTCGGTTGATTGCGCATCGATGGCGTATTCTCAGGCTGGAGCGGCCAGCAAATGAACGCCGTGAAGCCGCCTGTACGCGCCTGGACCTCGCGCACGCGTTCGAGATGTTCGAGGCGCTCGGCAAGCGTCTCACCGATTCCGTACATCATCGTCACCGAGGTTTTCATGCCGGCTTCGTGAGCGAGTTCCATTATTTCCAACCATCGATCGGCGCCCGCCTTCTTCTTGGCGACGAGATCGCGCACGCGCTGCACGAGGATTTCGCCGCCCCCGCCCGGTATCGAATCGAGACCCGCTTTCTGCAGCTCGGAAATGACGTCGCGCGCGTCCATGCGGAAGGTCTTCGCGAAGAAGTCGATCTCCGATGGACTGAAGCCGTGGATGTGGATCGAATGGTAGGTCTTGATGTACTTGAGCAGGTCCAGATACCACTCGAACGGAATGTACGGGTTGTGCCCGCCCTGCATCAGGATCTGGACGGCGCCGAGCTCCTTCGCTTCGTCGATCTTCTTGCCGATGTCCTCGTATGACAGCGTCCAACCTTCGGTGTGCTTTGGCCGACGATAGAAGGCGCAGAAGCCGCAATCCGCGACGCAGACATTCGTGTAGTTGATGTTGCGGTCGACGATGAAGGTGACGACGTTGTGCGGATGCCTCTCGCGCCTAACGCGGTCTGCCTCAGCGCCGAGCTCGAGGAGCGGCGCATTGGTGTAGAAGTCGAGAAGTTCCGTCATGGTGGCGAGTGGTGAGTGGCCAGTGACGAGTAGGGACCGTTACGCCGCCGGCAGAAACGCGAGTGAGCCATTGGGCACACGGCCGGCAAGGACGAGGCGGCGGAAGAATTCGGTGAGGCCAGCGAGGTGGTGATACGACAGCCCGTAGTCGAGACCTGACAGATACTCGAGGCAGCTGGGTCGGTCGACGCCGGTCGCTGCGAAGGCCTGCTCGGCGAGTACCTCGAGGTGCTCGAGTCCCCAGTTGCGAGACTCGATCAACGTCGCGTGCACGCCTAACGCCTCGGCGACCGGTGTCGCGCGTTGTGCGACCCAGACGGCGAAGACGAACGGAAGCCCCGTCCAGCGCTTCCATTCCTCGCCAAGATCGTACGCGTGCTGATAGCCAGCGGGCACCCGACGATGAGCGCGGAGGCGCGAGCCGAGGAGCAGCGCCGCGTCGCCAATGACGAGGCGTGCATCGTGCTCGTCATTGCCAAACCCTTCGACATCGGTGAGCTCGGCGTTTGCCGGCACAAACTGTGGCCGCGCGTCCCACACGTGTTCGAAGAGGAGCTCGAGGAGCGCCACGCTCGTCATCGAGCTGCGGCTCACGAGTACGCGGCAGCCATCCAGGTCCGGTGCCGGCCGCTTCGAGAACAGAAGGACGCTTCGGACCGGTCCGTCGCAGGAGATCGCGAGATCCGGGAGCAGCACGTAGCGCTTGGCCTCGCGGGCGTATTCGACGGCGGAGACGACACTGACATCAAGAGTGCCAGCCGCCATCTGTCGGTTGAGCTCCGTCGGAACGCCGTCAATCAGTGCCGCCTGAAGGCGAACGTCACCGCGATCGATGGCACCGTACACCGGGTAGCAGTTGATGTATGGAATCCGTCCGACGCGTAGGCGGTCGTTAGGCATCGGATCAGGCCGCGACCGTGGTGCCGGCGTGCGAGGAAGCCCCGTCGGGGGACGGATCGCCCTCGAATGTTCGCAACACGCGATAGAACGAATCACGCTCCGCCGGGATCTTTCCCGCACGGCGAATAAGACGGAGGATCGCGTCCAAGGTCATTGCCTGGGCGGTGTGCGCACCCGCTTCGTGATAGATCTTCTCACGCACCATAGTCCCCTCCATGTCGTTGACGCCGAAGTGCAGCGACGTCTGCGAGATGAATGGAGTGACCATCACCCAGTGCGTCTTCATGTGATCGATGTTGTCGAGGAAGAGCCGGCCCACGGCGAGATTCTTAAGGTCGTCGAATCCGCTCGTCGCCGTTCCTTCGCGATGTAGCGTATGTCCGAGCTCGTTGTTGTCCGGATGATAGGCGAGCGGAATGTACGCAAGGAATCCGCCAGTCTCGTCTTGCAAGTCGCGCAACATGGCGAGATGCGCCATACGATCGGCGAAGGTCTCGACGTGGCCGTAGAGCATCGTACAGTTAGTGCGGATCCCGAGCTGGTGCGCAACTCGGTGCACGTTGATCCACTCTTCGCCTGCGAGCTTCTTGTCGGCAATCGTGGCGCGGACGCCCGCACTAAAGACCTCGGCGCCACCGCCCGGCATCGTGTCGAGCCCCGCCTCGCGCAACGCGATCAGCGTTTCACGAACGCTCATTTTCTCGATTCGCGCGATATGTGCGACCTCGACGGCTGTGAGCGCCTTGATGTGAACATGCGGGAAATTGGACTTGAGCGCCCGGAACATTTCGCTGTAATACGCGAGACCGGCCTTCATATCCAAACCGCCGACGATGTGAAACTCACGCGTCAGCGTACTATTCGCCGTCGCGGCCTCTTCGAGGACCTGCTCGAGAGTGTAGCGATATGCGCCGTCTTCCTTCGGCAACCGCGCGTACGAACAGAACACGCACGTCTTGCGCAGCGTACAAATGTTCGTCGGATTGATGTGCTGGTTGGCGGCGAATAAAACGCGGTCGCCGTGCTTCGCACGGTTGACCGCGTTCGCCATCGCCCCAATGCCAACGATGTCCGGCGATTCGAACAGCGCGACGCCGTCTTCGGCGGTCAGGCGATCGCCTCGCTCGATTTTGTCCGCTATCGTGCCTAACGAAGAATCGCTGATCAACTTGCGGTCGAGTGTCACAGCGGCCGGCATCGAAATCCTCAGTCTCTGAAGCGCCGGACCGCCAACGTGACATTGTGGCCGCCGAAGCCGAAGCTGTTGCTCAGGGCGACTTCGATGTCGCGGCGCACGGCGCGGTTGGGCGTGTAATTCAAGTCGAGCTCAGGGTCCGGATGCTCGTAGTTGATCGTTGGCGGCACGACACAATCGCGTACCGCCAGCGTACAAATGATGAACTCGACCGCACCGGCCGCGCCGAGCATGTGCCCGGTCATTGACTTGGTCGAGCTCACATTCACGTCGTCGGCCACGTCTCCGAAGACGGCTTTGATCGCTTTGGTCTCGTTCAGATCGTTCGCGGGCGTCGATGTCCCGTGGGCGTTGATGTAGTCGATGTCCTCGGCACTGAGCTTGGCATCGGCCATCGCGCGTCTCATCGCGCGCTGCGCGCCTTCGCCGTCGGGCGCCGGCGCGGTGAGGTGATATGCGTCGCCCGTGGCACCATAGCCGACGATCTCGGCGTAGATGTGCGCGCCGCGCTTCTTCGCGTGCTCGTGCTCCTCGAGCACGACGACACCGGAGCCTTCACCCATGACGAATCCGTCACGCGTCTGATCGAATGGGCGGGACGCCTTTTCCGGCACATCATTTCGCTCGGAGAGCGCTTTCATGTTTGCGAAACCGCCGATCGCCATCGGCGTCACCGTCGCTTCCGATCCGCCGGTGATCATGACATCGGCGTCGCCGTACTGAATGGTGCGGAACGCGTCGCCGATGGCGTGAGCGCTCGTCGCGCACGCTGAGATCGTCGCGTAGTTCGGACCTTTCGCGTTGTAGCGCATCGAAACCAGGCCCGCAGCGATGTCGGCGATGAACATCGGAATGAAGAAGGGACTGATCTTGCTCGGCCCGCGCTCACGATAGATGTCGTGCTGCTCCTCGAAGCTCTTGAGACCACCGATTCCGCTGCCGAGGATGACACCGACGCGGTCGGGATCGTACATCCCCGGATCGGTGAGCCCCGCGTCAGCCATCGCCTGCGCCGAGCCCGCGAGCGCATACTGCGCGTACGCATCGGCACGCTTGGCTTCCTTCCGATCCATATACTGTAACGGATCGAAGCCCTTCACTTCGCACGCGAACCGGACAGGGAATTTGGACGCGTCGAACTTCGTGATCGGTGCCGCTCCGGGCAAGCCCTCGATAATCGCGCGCCAGGTCGCCGCCACGTCGTTGCCGACAGGCGTGATCGCCCCGAGACCGGTGACGACGACCCGACGTTTCATCAGACCGCGACCTTGTCGTTGAGGTACTTGATCGCGTCGCCAACCGTCCGGAGCTTCTCGGCGTCCTCATCGGGGATGTCAATGTTGAACTCCTTCTCGAACTCCATCACCAGCTCCACGATGTCGAGGCTGTCCGCACCGAGGTCCTCGATGAAGCTTGCGTCGTCAGAAAGCTTCTCGCGCTCGACGCCAAGCTCCTTCTCGATGATATCGCGGACTTTCTGCGCGTTGTTGTCGGCCATGGGCGTGCGTCCTCTCCTCTGCGGTTGACGGTGTTGCGGGAAATCTACTGTGCCATGAAGGGGGATGTCACATGACCATCCCACCGTCGACTACGAATACTTGTCCGGTGATGTACGAGGCGTATTCCGAAGCAAGGAATCCGACGACGCCAGCGACGTCGTTGGGCGTTCCCAGACGTTCCAGTGGTATTTGCTGAGATAGTGTCGTACGCGCCTCGGGCGTCATTGCTGCCGTCATGTCCGTCTCGATGAATCCCGGCGCGACGACATTAGCCAAGATATTGCGCGACGCCAACTCCTTGGCCACCGACTTCGTGAGTCCGATGAGCCCCGCTTTGCTCGCGGCGTAGTTGGCTTGTCCCTTGTTGCCGACAATGCCGACGATGCTCGCGATGTTGATCACACGCCCCCAGCGACGCTTCATCATGCCACGCGTCGCCGCGCGAATCGCGACGAAGGCACCGCGCAGATTGGCGTCGACGACAGCATCCCAGTCGTCGTCCTTGAGCCGCATCAAGAGGTTGTCGCGCGTTAGCCCGGCGTTGTTAACTAGAATGTCGACAGCGCCGAGTGACTTCTCGACGTCCCCCACCAGCTGAGTCACCGAATCGACGTTCGCGACGTCGCATGAGAAGCCCTGGGCCGCGCCACCCGCTAATTGAGCCGCGACCTCAT
>JANWKK010000213.1 GCA_025451425.1 Gemmatimonadaceae bacterium | reverse complement strand
TTGTCGCCCATCGTGCGAATCTGATCGGCAGTCGGACCGATGAACGTGATCTTCGACGCTGCGCAGATCTCCGCGAATTCGGCGTTCTCGGCGAGAAAGCCGTAGCCCGGATGGATCGCGTCCGCGCCCGTTATCTCGGCGGCAGCAATGATTCGCGGAATGTTGAGGTACGAGTCGCGCGCGGGCGGCGGGCCAATGCAGACGTCGTCATCCGCGAAGCGGACGTGGAGCGACTCACGGTCTGCTTCCGAGTACACGGCCACTGTCTCGAGGCCAAGCTCGCGGCACGCACGAATGACGCGCAACGCAATCTCGCCTCGATTGGCGATGAGGACTTTGGAAAACATTGCGAGGGGCTAGAGTGCAACGAAGGTGATTTGTTGTTGGTTGTTGGTGGCCACGGGGGTCGCCAACCACCAATCACCAACCACCAATCACCGAGCAACCGCCAAATCTAGCCACCCGAGTCTCTTTCGAAGCCTGCCCACGTATTGTCGCTCGTGCCGGCGACGCCCTGGACTCGCAGCGCGAACTCCGCGGGACTCGTTGCGAAGAAGACTGCGCTCTCGTAAGAGATGATCCCCTTCGTGTACCAGCCCATCAGTGACTGGTCGAAGCTCTGCATCCCGTACTGAACTGTTCCCTCTTTGATCAGATCGGGAATGTTCAGCGTGGCGTTCATGTCACGGATGTTATCTCGAACCGCCGCCGTGTTGATCAAGATCTCGCACGCGGGAATTCGGCCGGGTTTGTCCGCGCGCGGAACGAGGCGAAGTGAAACCACCGCCTGCAGCGCGGTGGCGAGAGAGAAACGGACCTCCGCCTGCTGGTGTGGCGGATAGAACGACAGCACGCGGTTGATGGTCTGCGTCGCGTCGGTCGTGTGCAGCGTCGAGAAGACGAGGTGACCGGTGTCTGCCGCCTTGAGTGCCGTGTCGAGCGTCTCGATATCTCGAATTTCGCCGATGAGGACGACGTCCGGGTCCTGTCGCAGGACGCGTCGCAGTGCCTGTCCGAAATTGGCGGTGTCCGTGCCGACTTCCCGTTGATTGATGTGGCAGTTGATGTCGCGATGCAGGAATTCGATCGGGTCCTCGATCGTGATGATGTTCGCACGCCGGTGCTCATTCACGTGCTGGATCATTCCAGCGAGCGCCGTGGACTTTCCCGATCCTGTGATTCCGGTGACCAACACCATGCCGCGCGGCTTCATCGCGATCTCTTCGATCACCGGCGGCAAATTGAGCTCGGTGATCGTGCGCGCCTGGTACGGGATGGCGCGCATCGCGTAACAGAGGGAGCCGCGCTGCTGATACACGTTGACGCGGAATCGTCCGATTCCGGGAACGCCGATCGCGAAGTCGCACTCTTTCTCTTCGGCGAACTGCTTCACCTGACGCGGAGTCATGAGTTGCTCCGCTAATGCCTTGAGATCCTCTGGACGGAGTGGCGGGCGCCCGAGCGGCTCGAGCTCGCCGTTGACGCGAAGCGTCGGCGGACGGCCGACTTTGAGGTGCAAGTCCGACGCGTTGCGCTGAATCAGCTCCTGCAGCACGGACTTGAAATTGAAGCCCGAGGTAGCGGATTGAGCCGCCGCTGGGGGAGCGGCGGTGGCAGCGGCAGCGCGCATTGGACTAGCCAGTAGGATCAATTCGGAAGAGCACCTGTCCGTATTCCACGGGCTGCGCGTCCTGTGCAGCGATTTCGCGGAGTACGCCGGCGTACTCCGACTCGATCTCGTTCATGATCTTCATCGCTTCGATGATGCAGAGGATCTGACCCTTCGCCACGCGGTCTCCGACAACGACATAGTGCTTGGCTCCGGGCTCGGGCGATTGGTAAAACGTCCCCACCATCGGCGACTTCACTTCGAGTAGCTGTGTCTTGGACGCTTCTGCCCTACCCGGCGTTTCGAGCTCGCTGACGGCAAGTTGCCCATCCGACGGCGTCGGGCGAGCGGGAGCCGCTGGAAGCAGGGCGGGAACAGGCATCGGCGCCGCCATTTGCACGGTTCCGCGCTGCTGTGGACTCTTGGAGATGCGGATCTTCATCCCTTTGTCGGACGAGATCTCGATCGAGTCCACCGACGACTCGTCGATCATCTCGATGAGTTTTTTCACATAGCGAAGGTCGATCAAGGCAATATGGGAAGGATGTTAGATCTCGATCAGTTCCCGCGTGAATCGCGTGAGGATACGCGGTCCCGCCGGGTCCAGAACAACGTCGTCCTCGATGCGCACGCCGCCCCATCCAGGGCGGTAGACTCCTGGCTCGATCGTCACAACGGCACCCTCGGCCAGCGCACCGTCGGCAGTGCGGGCAAGACGAGGCGCTTCATGGACCTCGAGGCCAACGCCGTGCCCGAGGCCGTGGCCGAATAACTCGCCAAAACCGCGCCGCTCGATGTATCCGCGCGCAATCGCGTCGGCATCTCGACCCGTCATACCAGCACGGATCTCCTGCGACGCCTGCTCGTTCGCCTTGCGAACAACGTCGTAGACTTCACGCTGCTCATCCGTCGCGCGGCCAACAACGACCGTTCGCGTGATGTCGGCGCAATAGCCCTCGACTTCGGCGCCAAAGTCTATCAACAAGATGTCACCGTCGCGGATCTTCGCCGACGACGCGCGTGCGTGCGGCAGCGCTGAGCGTGGACCGCAGGCGACGATCGAGGGAAATGGAAAACCTTCGCTGCCTTCGTCGCGCAGCGCTCGCTCGAGCAGACCGGCCACTTGCAGCTCGCTCATGCCGACCCGCACCTGCGCGAGCGTGCGCTCGAGAGCACGAATTGCCACGCCCGCCGCCCGCTCGATGAGCATGACCTCGTTAGGGTCCTTTCGCTCACGGAGTGTCTCGACGAGGTCGAGCGTCGGGCGCCACTGCCAGCGCGCCCCGGCTTCCATCAAGCGCTGAAAATCGCGGTGCAGGAGATGAGCAGACTCGAAACCGACGACCTGGACGCCGCCGAGCTGCGTGAGCTGCTGCCACAATCCGGACCACAAGCTCTGCGGCTCGATCAACACGCGAGCGACATCGCCGACTTCATCGGCTGCTTGGATCTGGTAGCGGAAATCGGTAATCAGCAGACTGTCGCGCGGAGTCACGAGTAGCAACGCGCTCGAGCCCGAAAAACCGGTGAGGTAACGAACGTTCGCCAGGCCCGTGACGAGCAGCGCGTCGACATGCGCCGCCGTTAGGCCGTCGAGCAAGGCGGCGAGTCGCCGCGAACGCTGATCAGACACGCGCGACGCTTCCCACGGGCGCGCGTACCGACAATTTCGCCGCGAGTCCGCGAAGCGCGAGCTCGTAGCCGTACGTTCCCAATCCGCAGACGACACCGACCGCCGCTTGCGCCAACATCGAGTGTCGGCGCTCGGGCTCGCGCGCGTAGACGTTCGTGATGTGTACTTCCACAAATGGCATGGAAACGCCGGTCAAGGCATCACGGATGGCGAGGCTCGAGTGACTGTACGCCCCAGCGTTCACGACCGCTCCGTCGACGCGGCCGCGCAGTCCATGAATGTATTCGATGAGCTCCCCTTCGCCGTTGCGCTGCACGAATTCGAGCGACGCACCGAGCTCTCGCGCCACGCTGTGCAGCCGTCGCTCGACATCGTCGAGCGTCTCGGTTCCGTAGACCGATGGCTCTCGTACGCCGAGCAGATTGAGGTTCGGACCGTTGATGACCGCGATCCTCACGTCTTCTTCAACCCCTCGAGCCACGCATTGAATTGCTGTATGTCGTCGCCTTGCCCGGGACCGGCCTCATTGGCGGGTTCGGCGTCAGCAGCAGCGACGTCTTTCTGCGCCTGTTGCGAAAAGAACTGGTCGAACGAAAAACCCGACTGAGCACCGCTTCCCGTGGCCGGCGTCGCGTGACGAAATACATGATCGAGCGATAGCTCGTTGGCAGCGGGAGTCGACGGTCGTCCAGGCAGCGGTTGCTCCGCCTCGACACGCTCGTTCGCGGCCGACGCGGCGATCGCATCGTGGTTTGTCTGGCTGTTCTGATCGGCCGGTCCGCGTTGCTCAGCCTCGGCGAACAAGTTGTGAATGGAGCCGCCAACGGTCGAAGCCGACGATGTCCCGCGAGCGTCCGTCGCGACCTCGGGCGCGGGCGCGGCCAAATCGTCGGGTGGCCGGCTGCCGCGCGGTCGAAACTCTGCAATCAGACCGAGGAACTCGCGAATCGTCGGACCACTATCGGCGACGACCGCTGGCGCGGGAGTCGGAATCGCAGCGACGCCGTGCAATTGGTCTTCTTGCGGATGCTCGAGCGAGGCAAGACGCGCGGAGAGGTTTGCGTCGTTAGGGTGTAATTGGACGAGCTTGCGGAAGACCTCGAGCGCCTGGTCCTTATGGCCCTGCTGCAGATATAGCTCGGCCATCGTCTCGGTGACGAAGGCGGTGCTCGGGTCGGCACTCGGTGCGCCCGGCGGCTCGGGCGAAGGTTGCGGCTGCGATTGCGGGGCTGCGGCCTGCGGCTCCGGAGGGGGCACCGCGGGTGTTTTCTCGGCGACAGGCGCTGGTGTTTCTTCCGCGGCGACAGCCGGCGGCGTGACTTCCACCGGCGGTGGCGGTTCCGCAGGCGCTTCGCTCGTTAGGCCGTCGAGAAATGTCGCGTGAAAGCCCGACGGAGCGACATCTTCCGCACCTCCGCCGAACGGCGAGAAGCCTGACGAGGATCGCGGCGTACGAATCGGCTGTGCATCCGGGCTCGTGTGATCATCCGGGCGTCCGAGGAGATCTTCGCCCTCGTGAATGAGCTGGAGGGGTCCGCTCGCCAAGCCTGATGGCGACGTCGCAGTGAAGAGCTTGGCGAGGTCGTCGAAATTGCTCTCGGGAATTGTTGGCGTCGGCGAGTCAGTCGATGCCTTGTCAGCCGACTCGGTGTTTGGAGCGGCCGAACCGGGCGCCGCCGAGCTGATCGCTGACTGCAAAGTGATGGACTCGCCGTGCGCTTCTCCTGACGACGACGGGGCCGCCTGTTGCGGCGACGCCGAGGCCGCGACCGCGGGCGTGCCCGGATCGTTGTCGAGAGAAGTCAGGATTCCCGCGATTTCCTCGTTCCGTGGATCAGATTCGAGGACTCGGCGGTACCAAGCACGTGCCGTCTCAG
>JANWKK010000212.1 GCA_025451425.1 Gemmatimonadaceae bacterium | reverse complement strand
GCGGGGCCTATCGCATCACCCGAGTGGGTCACACGCTCTCTCGGACTCCGCGCCGCGGACGTCGGAAGCTCGCGCGTCGTCGCGGCGTTACCGATCTATGGTTACCAATGGCGCAGCGACAGCGCGACCGCCGTAGTCTCGTTTGCGCAGGCGGAACGCCTGGCCGGCGATGCGCATGTGCCGCTACAACGCGACCCGTCGTCGAGCATGCTCCACGCCGAATCGAACGGGTGGCGCGTGTGGGTGAGCGATGCTGTACTGCTCGATTCGTTGGTCAGAGGTGCACGTCGGGCGGGAGTTACGAAGATCGCGTTATGGCGCCTCGGCCTCGAAGATCCGCGGGTTTGGACGGATGTAGTCCGCTAGACGATGAACAGCTCCTTCTGGATGTTGTTCGGCGTTATCAGCACCGAGCCATCCTGAATGAACCCGTTCACTTCGCTGCGCATTCCGACCTGCCCTGTGATGTAGATCCCTGGCTCGATCGAGAATGCGACGCCCGGCAACAGAGTTCGAACGTCGCGCGTCTCCATGTTGTCGATGTTCGGTCCGGATCCGTGAATTTCACGCGAATCGATCGAGTGCCCTGTTCGGTGCGTGAACTTCTCTCCGAACCCGCGCTCGGAGATGAAATGCCGAGCGGCATCGTCAGCCTCTCCTCCAGTCACCGGCTTCCCGGCTTCGACGCGATCGCGAAGGACCTTGATCGCCGCATCGCGGGCGCCGCGCACCGCCTCCCAGATTACGATGTTCTCCGGGCTCGCTGGTCCAAGTGAACCCATCCATGTCTGGTCGGCAAACACGCCACCACGCTCGTGAGCCCAGAGATCGATCAGGATAATGTCGCCGTCGTTGATCAGCGCTGAGTGCTCCTTCGTCGGCTCGTAGTGCGGGTTGGCGGCGTTCACTCCTACCGAAACGTTGGGGCCGTGATCGGTAAGCAGACCGGCCTCCTTGAACTCCTCGCGAATCAACATCATCAACTCGTATTCGCGTACGGGCTTGCCGGCTCGTGCACGTTCTCCCGCTAGCGCCATCGCATTTCGCGCGATCCGCGCGAGGTGCTCGGCGGCGCGTTTGTGAGAGTCAAGGTTTTCCGGTGTCCAGACTGCATAGATTCGCGTTACGAGATCGGCAGATGTCACCACCTCGGCACCGGAGCCCCGAACCATGTCGAGGACACCGGCCGGCACGCGATCAAGGTACGGAACTGCATCACCCGGCGAGTATTCCATGGCGACAGTCTTGCCGCGAACGACGTCGGCGAGATACTTCTCCAGGTCGCGCCAACTACTGTATACGCGCTTGGTCCAGTCGCTCGGCCACTTCTCCCACGGGCCCTGCTCGATCGCGTGGGTGATGGCGACCGGATTTCCTTCGCGCGGGATGTAGCAGAAATATCGACGGGTAACCATTCCCGATATTCCGACGACGCCGGCGGCGATGGGATTGACGCCATGAAAATCGTAGAGCAACCAGCCGTCAACGCCGGCATCGGCGATGGCGCGGCGAATCCCGCCGAGTTGTGATGGAGAGAGCATTGTCTACAAACCTTCGTTCAGATAAGAGTAAGGAGAGTTAGCAACTCATTGAGTGCGGCGTCGTAGTACTCGCGACCCGGTTCTGTGGCACCCGCGGACACGGGTGCGTGAGATGGCACATCCATCCGAAGCATCGTCCCGGATCGGTTGAGCGCGGCCCCGAAGTATCGCGCGAGCACCTTCTGGGCCTGTCGTCGCGCGATTGGACGCGCCACGACGCGTGGGAGATAGTTGACACTTCCGCGCTTGATGGACGACAATCTGCTATACGCTGTTCGTGCGGTTGCTCGTCCAGCGTTTCGGAATAGTTCGATCGCGTCCGGCCGGCGCGCAATGAGCCGTGAGAGTGCGATGACTTCATCTTCCTGAATTGGGTGACCGCGCCGTACGGCTTCGCTATAGCGCCTGATCTGCGCGTAGACGGTGTCGGTAGTGCCCAATCGCTTGTTTATGAACTCCGGGGCATATTCCGCATCGCCTGCACCATCGAGACGATCTGCCTCTCGCACGGCTTCCAGCAGTGAAAGTGGTACGAGCGGATCGACTGGCATTGAATGAGCGGGCGACATTGTAGACGGCCAAGTTAACCCGTACGGATGATCGAAACAATTTTTGCGACCAACGCAGTGACGGCGGTGCAGCAGCGTGGGGTGGCTGGAATGACCCTGGCGCTCGCGGTGGCGGGCGTTGCGTGGCGGACGAGATCGCTGAGTGGAAGCGGATTCGTCGCCGCCGCCGTCTGCGGGACGCTGTGCGCGGTCGGGGGCTGGAACTGGGCCGCACTGCTCATCGTCTACTTCGTGGCGGCAAGCCTGCTATCCCGAGCCGGTAGTGAGGCAAAGGACGCGCTTACGCGAAGCGTCGTAGCGAAAGGTGGTTCTCGCGACGCTTTCCAGGTGTTGGCAAACGGCGGCCTGTATTCCGCAGCTGCGTTTCTTGCAGCGATATTCGGCTCACCTGTTCTTGCCTGGGGTGCGGTCGGCGCGCTGGCTGCGGCGTCATCGGACACGTGGGCCACGGAGATCGGAGTCGGATTGGGTGGCGATCCGTGGTCGATAGTTACCCGAACGTACGTCCGAACAGGTGAATCTGGCGGCGTGACTGCGGCTGGCTTTGTGGGTTCCGCGGCGGGGGCAGCGTGGATCGGCGTCTGCGCTGTGATTGCGGGCTTTTCCGAAGGTGTCGCGATTGCCGCGCTAATAGCTGGAATTGGCGGATCGCTCGCCGACTCACTATTCGGTGCGACCGTTCAGGAACGCCGACGGTGCGAGCCGTGCAACGAACCGACTGAGCGACTCGTTCACCTCTGCGGAACGACGACTCGCCGCGTTGGCGGAATCATTGGGCTCAATAACGATGTAGTAAATCTTCTCTCCACGTTCGCTGGGTTACTGTTGGGTGTGACGGCTTACTGCATTGTTGGGACATGGAGCGCGGTTGGCTGACGGCGACTTCGGTCCATTGAAAACGCAGGTCATCGTCGTTGGCGCAGGTCCCGGCGGGTCGTCGACGGCGTGGCACCTGGCACAGTTCGGCATCGACGTATTACTGCTGGATCGCGCGACCTTCCCGCGCGACAAGGTTTGCGCCGAGTATCTGAGCCCGCAGGCATCGCGCATTCTCTCCAGTATGGGGGCGATGGAGGAGGTCGATGCGTCAGGGCCCGCGCATCTGACCGGCATGCGTGTGCGAGCCCCCAACGGCTGCGAGATCCACGGAAGCTTCGTTGCGCGACACGGTTATCGTGCGTTCAGGGATAGAGGGATCGCGGTGCGTCGATCGGTGCTCGACGCGATCCTGGTGCAGCGTGCTCAATCCGCCGGCGCGCAACTGATCGAGCGTGCACGTGTGATCGATGTGTTGCGCGCTGCATCAGGAGCCGTATGTGGCGTCTCGCTCATCGACCGCGACGGCGTGCGGCGAGTGCTACGCGCGTCGCTGGTTATTGGAGCCGATGGGCTTCGTTCCGTTGTCGGACGTCGGCTCGGACTCACGCGCGTATCCCGCATTCCCCGGCGCCTGGCGTTCGTGGCGCATTTTCGAAATGTTCCCGAGGTTTCCGAAGTCGGCGAGATGCACGTGGAGCGCGACGGATACGTCGGAATCGCCGATGTCGGCAACGGACTCACGAACGTGGCGCTTGTGGTGCCCGCCCGGGCCGCGCGCGACGCGGCAACGGACCCTGACGGAATACTGGATCACTGGCTCGCGAGTCACCCGCATCTGGCCGAGCGCTTCGGCGCAGCGGAACGAATCGAGCCGGTACGCGCGACGGGGCCGTTTGCATCTTCGACCAGACGTGCATGGGCGCACGGCGCGGCGCTGGTCGGTGACGCCGCCGATTTCTTCGATCCATTCACGGGTGAGGGCGTTTATTCTGCATTGCGCGGGGGTGAGTTACTTGCGCCCTACGCCGCAGAAGCGGCGTTGGGCGACTTCAGTAACGCTGGTCGCGCGCTTGCCGAGTACGAACGAGCGCGTCGCGCGGAGTTTCGTGGGAAGTGGCTGGTGGAAAAGCTCATCGCTGGCACGGTGGCGGTGCCGGCACTCATAAACCATGCGGCCCGAGCGCTGTCGCGACGCAAGGAGATGGCGGATCTGCTGGTAGGGGTGGCCGGCGACTTTGTGCCACCAAGCCAGGTGCTCAGGGTCGGATATTTCGCGCGGCTGTTACTGTTCGGGGTATGAGTCTCGATCCCGATGCATTCCGCGCCGTCATGGGACGCTTTGCCTCAGGTGTCACTGTAGTGACGGCAACAGACGTCAATGGTGAGGACCACGGCATGACCGTGAGCGCATTCGCCTCCGTTTCGCTGCAGCCACCTCTTGTGGTGGTGTGCATTGACCGCGACGCATCCATGCACGACGTACTAGCAGCTGCCGAGCATTTTGCCGTCAACATTCTGGCATCGACGCAGGAGTCAATTGCAAGGCGATTCGCGGACACCGGCGCGCAGCGGTTCGAAGGGATTGGCTATCACCGCGGGGAAAATGGTGCGCCGATTCTGAACGACGTACTCGCGTATATCGAGTGCAAGCGGATATCGACGACAGTGACCGGTGATCACACCGTCCTCATCGCCGATACGGTTGCCACCGCGATGCGTGATGCGCGACCGCTGCTGTACTATCGTGGCGGCTTCGCGCAGTTGGAGCGCTAGAAAAGCGCGGGCGATGACCGGATTTCTGACACCACGACGCAGATACGATTCGGAACTTCTGGATTCGCCAAACGACGACGAGGAACTTGTCCTTCGTACCGTTCGCGACATCCGACGATCCAACGCGGTCTTCCGCGGCGCGCACGCCGCGGTCGCGGAGATGGGCCTGCATTTCGCGCGGTTGCCACGTGAAGCGACGCTGCTCGATGTCGGCACGGGATTCGGCGACGTGCCCCGTGCAGCGGTGCGCGCCGCGCGCGAGCGCCACATCTCGCTCAGCACGATCGGTCTCGACATGGAATCTGCAATCGCGCGTCTCG
>JANWKK010000211.1 GCA_025451425.1 Gemmatimonadaceae bacterium | reverse complement strand
TTTCTGAGCGCGACGCGATTTCGGGCGTTTGTGCGGGAGCAACCGCAGCACGCGCTGGTACTCGTGTCGCAACTCATGGCAGAGCGCGCGGCGCTGCTGGATAAGCTTCGCGAACTGACAACGTTGAGCGTCGAACAGCGCATGGTGTCAACGCTGCTCCGCATGGCCAATAACGCGACGTTCACCCGAGAAGACGGGAAGATCGTCCTGTGCACGGCGCGCTATCGTCTGCTATGCGAGCTGGTGGGCGCGACGCGAGAGTCTGTCTCACTCGTTCTGAGCCGCCTCACGGGCGAAGGGCTTGTCGAGCGCAAGGGAAGCACGCTCATTATTGCTCCGCCAACGCAGCTGGCCGAGCGCGTCGAGGTGACGTCCGATAGTGAGTTGCTCATCGCGACGTTCGCGGACCGCGCAGAGCAAACCTTTCAGTAAGCCAAGCCAGTTACGGCTGTCAACTGGGGCGAGGAGGCATTCCTCGCCCCGTTTCGTGGCCAGTCGATAGATTCGCGCGGTGTCTCCGCTCGGACGTCGTTCGTCCTGCGCACGTCATCCTTTTCGGTGCTCGTCCGCATGATGCTGGCTCTGGTCTTATCGCCTTTCGCGATTGTGTTTGCGGTGCTCGTCGCGTTAACGCGACGAGCCGCGTTCAGGCTGCGTGACGACACGCAAAAAAGGCTGCCGCTCGATTCCGACGGAATCATCATTGGCGCCCGGGGCTTCGACTTGCCTCGCGGTGCGAGCGCCCCTGCGGTGCTGCTGATTCACGGCGGCGGGGACACGCCGCAGACCCTTCGCTACCTCGCCGATTACTTGTATCAACGTGGCTACCACGTGCGGGCACCCTTGCTGCCGGGTCACGGTCGAACGCCACGAGCATTCTCGAACGTTCTCGCTGACCAGTGGATGGAGACGGTCCGCGACGCCTATCGAGAGCTTAGCGGTGAGCACTCCTGGGTTGCAGTCGCAGGACTCTCGATGGGCGGGGCGCTGGCGGCACAGTTGGCCGCGGAACAAGGGTCGGTTCCTGCTGTTGTGCTGCTCGCCCCCTACCTCGCGTTACCGACACGGATCGCCCTAGCCGCTCGCTCTGCATCGCTGTGGCGTTTCGCCGTGCCATACGTTCGCGCTCTCGACCCCGCCGCGAGGCGATCGATCCAGGACGAACGCGAAGCTGCACGCAGCCTTGCCTATGGTATCTTCACGCCGGCGGCCTTGCGTGCGCTGCGCAAGACAGTCGCGTGCGGCATCCGCGTGCTGCCCAGAATCGCGTCTCCAACGCTGATGGTGCAGTCGCGCGAAGACAACCGAATTCCACCCGACGCGGCGCAACGGGCCTTCGATCGCATTGGCGCCGTCGACAAGAGACTCGTGTGGCTGACCGGAGCAGGCCACGTGATCACCGTCGACTACGGACGAGATCACGTGTTCGAGGTTGTCGCCGACTGGCTCGACGGTCACCGTGCCCGTATCGCTCGCGAGCGACGCGCGTAATTAGTGGACGCTAAAGACGAAGGGCGCCGGGAGGCGCCCTTCGATGCTCATCTGCGCGACGGAATCAACCCGTTACGCGCTGGACGACGCTGCTGCCTAAGTCCTTGATCGCCTCCATTCCAGCAACTACCGCGGACCCCGCCTCCTTCGCGACCTCTTGCGCCACGCGGGTGACGCGCGCAATCGGCGCCGGCATCTTCGAAGACTTACCTGTCGCCGCCTTACGAGAAGACGTCGTCGTCGCCGCGCTGCGCTTCGCGCTCGAACGACCGCTCTTCGCCGACGCGCTCGAACGTCCCGTGGACGCGCTCCGTGTCTTACTCGCGGCGCTTGCAGCGGCCGCGGACCGACCGCGCGATTTCGTGCTCTTCGAACTCTTCTTGCTACCGCCTCGCGTTGAAGCGGTCTTGCCAGACTTCCCGCGCGACTTCCTGGCCCTGGTCGCCATAGACGCTCTCCTAGAGTCGTAATTGGAAAAACCATCTCGACGATAGCAAGAATCAGGCACATCCGTAAGGCGTTCAGAAGCTCACGATGTCACCTACCTGGTCAAGGTTTCCGATTCGTGTGACGATTGAGCGAAATGTCGGTCGTTGCCTCGCCTCGGTTTGGCCCGTACAATCATCGCGGGCCCACTCGGAGTCGCCATGATCGGCATCGTCCTCGTTCTGCTAGTCGCGCTAATGGCGCTTTTCGTCTTTACCAGCTCATTCAAGATTGTCGGCCAGGCCGAGGTCATGGTGATCGAGCGATTGGGCCGCTTTCACCGGCTCGCCCGATCCGGCTTCAACATTCTCATTCCCTTCATCGAGCGTCCCAAGTCGATTGACGTGCGATTTCTCGAGGCTGATGTCGCTGGTCAGAAGCGAATTGCGTCGCGTACCACAACGCGCATCGATCTCCGCGAGCAGGTGCTCAACTTCCCGAGCCAGCCGGTGATCACGAAGGACAACGTCACGATCGACATCGATGCCGTGCTCTACTATCGGGTCGCCGATCCGCAAAAGGCGACGTACTCGATTCAGAACCTTCCGTACGCACTCGAGACGCTGACGCGAACAACGCTGCGCAACATTGTCGGCGACATCGAGCTGGATCAGACGCTCGCAAGTCGCGACATGATCAACAAGCGGATGCGAGACGTGATCGAGGAGGCAGCGGTGAGTTGGGGCGTGGACGTCACTCGCGTCGAGCTCCAGGCCATAGAACCCCCGCGGGACATCCAGCAGTCGATGGAGCTGCAGATGCGCGCGGAGCGCGAACGGCGCGCAGCCGTGACGAACGCGGAAGCCGGAAAGCGAGCCGCCATCCTCGAATCCGAGGGCCAGCGAGAGGCGCAAGTCCGCAAAGCAGAAGGTGAGAAGGAAGCAGCGATTCTCCGTGCTCAAGGCTTGGCCGAGGCGCGGCTCGCCATGGCGAACGCCGAAGCGGAAGCCATTCGACGCGTCGCCGATTCGCTCCCCGACGGTCAGGCGGCCGTCTACCTCCTTGGCCTCAAGTATTTTGAAGCACTGCCGAAGTTGGCCGAGGGAAAGGGATCGACCATTTTCCTGCCAGCAGAAGCGTCCGGCGTCATGGGTGCGGTCGGTGCACTTCGAGAGATGCTAAACAGGACCGCAAGCAACCTCGAAAGCTCCGCAGTTCGCAAAAACTCGGGTCCGATATCGGCATCCACAGCGGCGTATCCGTCCACTAGGCCCACTATCGCCGTACGCGCGACCGATACACCGGTGCAAATGCCCGAACCGCCAGCGGAGCGATAGGCGCGACGCGACAACGGGAGTCAGGAGCTTGGCCAAGATCACACGTGAGCGTGCCGAGCGCATCGCGAAGGCCCACGCCTGCGAGCACTGCGGCGAATACAGCTACAAGCGCGTCTCGATCACGCCGGCGAGCAAGTCCCAGCAGGATGCGCTCAAGGTGACGTGGCAAGCACTCAAGGTCTGCGGCGTCTGCGGTACGCAACAGGAACTTGGGATCGCCGCAGACGGCGACATTGTGTACGTGGGCTGACGCGCAGGCGCCTTCCGCCTAACGAGAAGGCACCCCGCATCTCTCTCGCGACGGCGCTCCAGAGCGCGCGTCACCCGGGACGCCTGACGGCGGCAACGATCCCACCTATGGGAACCATTCGTTGCGACGAACGTAGAAGGTGCGGCGACCACGCGAGTCCATAGCGTCGCATCAAAAGACTTGAGCGCCCCCGGGCACAGTAACCGGCCGAGGGGGTATATGAACACACGGCTCACACGCAATTAGCCGAAAGGCGAGCGATGTGACCAAAACCCTCATCGAAGTGTTATCCTTATACTGCACTTGCGATTAGGGAATTAGGGGGTTAGCACTCACAAGGCGAACCGGAGCCAGGCCTTCCGGGAGAGCTGTTGTCGCGAGGTAGTAAATATGCGCAAGCCGAGACCGGCGACGTTCAATCCGGCGCAGGCACTTCACCTGATTGCGAGCGACCGGACAGGTTCGCCGCTCAGTTGTCCCTCCTGTTCCGGCCAGATCGAACGCACCCCGAACGACGTCCCACCTCCACCGCGTTGCCACGTCACGCTTCGCTGCCGCGCGTGCGGTCGCTTGGCGCGGTACATCGCTGGGGCAGCCTGACATTCTGCGGGAGCGCCGCGCCCAGAGCGCGGACGCCTCGTTAAGCCGCCGCCGACTGAGTCGCCTCGGCGATTCCTCACCGACGCCCTAATGTTTACGTTCCGCTCCGGTCGCAGTCTCTAATGCTGCGAGAGGCGTAGGTCGTCGCTAGCGTCTTGCACAAAACTTGCCCCGCGCCCCTTCAGTCCCGCCGCCGAGCCGGTCCCGGTGGTAGTGGACGCGGCCCTGCAGTGAGAGTGGACGCGCGAGTCGCGACGAAGAGGATCGGAACACAGCTCGAAGAGGTACGGTTCATGGCACGTCTCCAGGGTACGGTGAAGTGGTTCAATGACGCCAAGGGCTACGGCTTCATCTCGCGAGAGGGTGGGCCGGACGTCTTTGTCCACTTCAGCGCCATTCAGGGAAGCGGCTTCAAGTCGCTCGCTGAGGGCGATCGCGTCGAGTTCGAGATTGTCCAAGGGCAGAAGGGTCCCCAGGCCGCTGACGTCACGAAGGCGTAACGCGTCCACAAAGGTTCTGCACGACGGTCGAGAACGATGAGCGCCCCGACAAGTCGGGGCGTTCATCTTTAGATGCCCTGCCGTTCTCACCGCGGTGAGGCGTTGGGCGATCACGTTGTGCGATCTCACCTGCCGCAGTTTCCCGAAGTGATTGCCGCGTTAGGCAAGCTTGGCCGACAGCTCAGGCGAAAGGTGATACTCGATGGCGAAATTGTCGCGCTGGAGAGGAATTGCTGGAGCGTGCCCGCCGAGGGAGGTGGGAGGGCATCATCGCGAAGCGACGCGACTCGACCTATGTGCCTGGCGCGCGCTCGCCGGATTGGTTGAAGCTCAAACTGCAGCATCTGTCCGAGTTCGTCATCGGCAGGTTCACCGAGCCACGCCGCACGCGTACTCACCTTGGCGCGCTCTTGTTAGGCTACTTCGACTCGGACAGTCAGCTTCGCTTCGTGGGACACACCGGAGGCGGATTCGATCGGGAGACCCTTCGGGACATGCGAGAGCGCCTGGAACGAATCGAGCAGGCTCGGTCGCCATTCGGTGAAGTGCCGCACTCGAACGAGCGAGTGCACTGGGTGAACCCAAAGGTGGTGGTCGAGGTGAAATTCTCGGAGTGGACATCCGACGGACGCCTTCGCCAGCCGATTTTTCTCGGCTTGTGCGACGACAAAGACGCGCACGACGTCCATCTCAAGCGTGAGAGCGTGCAGCGGTTAAAGGGCGCGAAATCGCCGCGAAAGCTGGCGACCGGTCGCAAGGCGAAGCGCGGCGTGGCTCGGCGCACATCGACGCGACAGGTTCACGCCACCGCGACGCGCCATTCGACGACCGATCGGAGGCAAAGGTCTGTCACCGCTCAGCTCGACGCGCTCGAGCGGAACAGCGGTGAAGGCACTGTCAAATTCGACACACGCAAATCGCTTCACGTCTCGAGTCTCGACAAAATCTTCTTCGAGGACTCCGGCATCACGAAGGGAGACTTGATGCGCTACTATGCGCTCGTCGCTCCCGTACTCGTGCCGATTCTCAAGGATCGCCCGCTGATACTGAAGCGTTACCCTAACGGGATTGGAGGTTCGTCGTTCTTCCAGCAAAATGCGGGCACGTATCCGAGTGGCGTTCGCGTCGCCGAGGTCGCTACCGAGGACGGCAAGCGGGCGAAGCGAATCATCGGGGGCGATCTGCTCACGCTGCTGCATACGGTACAGCTCGGAACGATCGCCGTGCACCCGTGGCAGTCGCGCTTGCCTACGATTGAATTCGCCGACTACAGTACGATTGACCTCGATCCCGGCAAAGGCGTTCCGTTCGCGCGCGTCGTCGAGCTCGCGGAACACATTCGAGGCGAGCTCGAGGCTCTAGAATTGCAGGCCGCTCTGAAAACGTCCGGCTCTCGCGGGCTCCACATCGTACTGCCGTTGCCGCAGCGCACGAGCTACGCTCGCTCAGCTGCTCTTGCGGAAGCGATCGCTGCGCGAGTGACCGCGACGAACCCGGCTCTTGCAACGCTGGAGCGGAGTCTGCAACGACGCCCGAAGGGAACGATTTATGTAGATGCTAAACAGAACGCACGAGGCAAAAGCGTTGCAAGTGCGTACTCTGTGCGCGAGCATCCGGGGGCGCCGGTGTCGGCGCCGCTTCGATGGAACGATCTGAACCCAAACTTGCGAATTGAAGACTTCACCATCGCCACGATGCCAAGGCGTCTCGAGAAGGTTGGCGATCTCTGGGGTGAAGCACTCAAGCATCGCAACACGTCACTGGCGATCGATCGCGCACTGCCCGAGGAACGATGATCGAGGAGTTGTCGATGGAAGTCTCGACCGAAAGCATTCAGGCGCCAACGCGAGTCTACCGCCGCGAGCTACCGGGCGCTGGTTACGTTGCGATCGATGTCATGCGCACGTACGACGACACCGCAGAAGATGGGAGCGACGTCGAACGGAGTCGCGTGCGCGTTTATGTCGAGCGTCGCGCCAGTGAGGAGCGACGCAGCGGCCACGTGCCGCCTGTTGTCGCGGAATTCGCCGGCGACGATCGCGCGCCCGAGGTAGGCGAGCTCTATCGAATGGCGGCAGACAATGCCGCGCTTGCCCGTGCACTACTCGAATGGCAAGGCAAGCGTCAGCGACGCGCTACGGCCGACTGACTGACGGCGCAGACAGCGCTGGCAGGGCGGGTCTCATCTCGCCCGCGCCGAATGAAAGAAACGGTGGAATGCTGATCGGAAGGCGCCCCGTTATGGCGTTCACGCCAAGCAGTGCCTGAGCCGTTGCGCGTTGGGAAACTGGAAACCCTCCCCACGCGACGATGTACGACCGCACAGTCGGCACCTGCTGGTACAGATACGGGTTGCCGAAGTTGACGAGAATGATGCGCGCCTTGCGCTGCGAGATCGCTCGCATGAACTCGATTACCGGCACCGCTGCTGAAGCGGAAGCGGAGCTGTAGCTCGGCGCCAGATAGGAGCATAACAGGACGAGATCCGCGGAATCAGCGGCAGCGAGCAGGCGCGCGTAGTTCGTGCCCGCGTCGTCAGGATTCACGTATTCCGTACGCAACCGCACGCCGCTCGTGAGTCCTCGACGCAGCTCGGCAAGGAATGCGACGTTGGCGCCGAGATCGCTGCGCGAAGCCATGGTAATGGCAAGAACTCTCTGCGCGGCGTCCGTGCCGCGCGCGAGCGGCACGAGATGCAGCGAATCCTTTGCGAGCGTAATCGACAGCTCCGCCGCTCGCCGTGCGACGTCGAGATTGTTCGAATCACCGACAATTGCCTGCACTGAATCGAGATCGACGAGGCGATTACGATGGAGACCAAGCCGCTCCTTAATTTCGAGAAGGCGACGGACGGACGAATCCACGCGAGCAACAGTGAATCGCCCCTCCTGCACGCCCGCGACTACGGCGTCGATCGCCGCCGGTACATCGGACGGCATCAGCAGCACGTCGGCACCGGCTTCGAGCGCGCGCTTGCACGCTTCGGCGAGTCCGATGCTCGCAATGGTGCCGTAGGTCCCGGTCATGACCTGGTTCGCGCGGCCCGGACGAACACTCGCGAGGACGCCATTCATGTCCATCGCGTCGGTGACGAGCAGGCCGCGGAACCCCAAGTCGTGGCGCAACAAGTCGGTCATGATGCGTGGTGACAGCGTCGCGGGCGTGCTGCTGTCACCGAGAATCGCCGGAAGCGCGATGTGCGCCGTCATGATGGCTCCGAGACCCGCATCAATCGCCGCACGAAACGGAACCAACTCGACCGTATCGAGCCGCGCGCGCGAGACCGTTATTGTCGGCAGCGTTATGTGCGAGTTCTTATCGGTATCGCCATGACCCGGGAAATGCTTCCCCGTGGCAATCATGCCGTGCTCCTGAAGACCGCGCACCATGGCCGCGCCGAGCGACGCGTCGAGCCGTTGATCCTCGCCGAAGGAGCGGACGCCAATCACCGGATTCGCGGGAGTGTTGTTGACGTCGAGGATCGGCGCAAAGGCTAGGTGAATGCCAAGGGCCCGTCCTTCGACTGCCGTGATTCGACCCTGCTCGTACGCGAGCGACGTGTCGCGGGTCGCGCCGATGCCCATCTCTGGAGGGAAAATCGTTGCGCCGCCGAGGTCGATCGCGTTAGGCAGGAAATAGCCGCCGCGTGCACGGTAGCCCGCACCGAACTCGAGGTCGGCGCCAACAAGAAGCGGGACCTCCGAGAGGCGCTGCATGGCATTGAGCTTTTCCGCGATTTCCATCGGTCCACCGACGGACATCACGATGCCGCCCACATGTTCCGTCGTGAGGAACGTCTGCGTGCGTGCCCAACTCGCACTCGACGTCGAGGCGAACTCGCCGAACACCATTGGCCAGACGAGTTGCGCGGCTTTGTCGCGTAGCGAAAGCGAGGCGAGGACCGAGTCGTGCCAGCTTACTGAGGGCGGCGCCGCGGTTCGAACAGGTGATGGCGCTGGTACGGGTGAAGCGCTGGGCGTCGGATTCGACGAGGCGCATGACGCGGTAGCGACCAATGCGACCAATGCGAGCAAGGGCCCAAACACATGCAGCCGACCACGAGAGGTTCTTGCGCGGACGCGCCGCCGTTGCGTCACCACGAGATAGTGCCCTTCTTCGTCGTATCGACGTCCTCCTCGCCGCCTGTCTTGAAGAGGAACGCCTCCATGTTCTTCGTGAGGAAGCTCCGCGCCTGGGGGTCCATGAGATTCAAACCGTAGTGGTTGATCAGCATCATCTGCTGGCGCGTCCATTGGTTCCAGCAGTCCTGGCAGATCTCACCGAGAATCCGCGCGCCGATAGTGCCGGGAAACGGAGGCCGTTCGAAACCGGGCTTGAGCTCTCTGCACCGACTGCAGTTCACATCTGGCATGGCTACACCTTGCTGTCTCTCGGGGAAAGCTAACGAGGGTGTTAGGTCTCCCTGGAACGCGCAAAAAGGCCGGCCGCGGAAGCGACCGGCCGAACCGTCCCCAGGAAGGTTTCTTAGCTCGCGGTCTCGAGCTGTTGCTCCGCTTGTGCGTCGCGTGTCGCCAAGCCCCGCGCGTATTCGACCTTCGCCAGCCGGACGAATTGAAGCAATCGAATGTAAATCCAGCCGATGTCGAACTCGAACCACTTGGCGGCGAACCGCGCCGACTTCGGATCGGCGTGGTGATTGTTGTGCAGCTCCTCGCCGCCGAGCCAAATAGCGATTGGGGTGATGTTTCGGCTCTCGTCTTTCACCTGGAAGTTGCGGTAGCCCAAGGCATGACCGATTCCGTTGACGACGCCGGCGGCCCAGAAGGGGATCCACAGCATCTGTATACCCCAGACAAGCGGGCCGACGAAGAAGCCGAACAGGTAGATGTCGATGCCGAGCATCACGAGAATGCCGAGCCAATTGAGGCGCTGAAGCAGGTGGCGCTCGAGCCAGTCGTTAGGTGTGCCCTTTCCGTATTTCTCGAGGATCCCCGGCTGGCGCACGGCCTTGCGATAGTAGAAAGCTCCCTTGAGGAGGATGTTTCTCAGGCCTTCGAGGAGGGGGCTATGTGGATCGCCCTCTCGATCGGCGAACGCGTGATGCTTGCGGTGGCAGGCGACCCACTCTTTGGTGACGATGGCCGTTGTGAGCCAAAGCCAGATTCGCATGGGAAGCGCGGCGATGTAATGGAGCCGCACGCCTCGATGTGTCTGCGCTCGATGGAGGAAGAGCGTTACGCAGACGTTAGTTATGTGGCCAGCGATGATGATGAAGACGATGGGCATCCACCATCGAGCGGCCAATTCCCCGAACCCTGGCATCCTGAAGCTCCGCGTGCTGGTAAAACCTAGATCGCCGGGCGCCGTGGCACTCGCGATCTGCGATTAAGAGGCCGCTCGGTGCAGTCGAGCGAAGGATCGTTCGCGGCCGCTCGCGTCACCGAAGCCGGGACGCGCGCGATGGAGCAATCTAACTCTGTGGCTCCAATCACACTACCGAAGATGTCGAATCAGCGGTCCACCAAGCTCAGGGACGAGTTGCGACCGGTCTCGGAAACGTGATTGGCTCCGGCGAGGGTGTTAGACGTGCCGGGGCGGGGCTTGCTTCGCTTTCAGCCGCGGGGTAAGGTGCGATCGGGATGCGAAAGAAAGCCGCGGTCGGTGCTGCCTCGCCCACGTACATGGCGGTGCAAAGCAATGTCGACAAAGCTGTCGCCACTGCGACGGAGGCTTATGCCTCGCGATTCGCGGAACGTTACGCAGCGGAGTTTTATCGTCCGTCCACAGGTGGCGGGGTAATCTCCTCGATTGGCATCGGCACGTACCTTGGCGAATGCAGTGAGCAGGACGACGCTGACTACGAAGACGCCGTCGCAACTGCAATCGCATCCGGCGTCAATCTGATCGACACTGCGATCAACTATCGGTGCCAGCGCTCGGAGCGGGCTGTTGGCGCCGCGATTCGGCGTGTTATTCAGCAAGGGACGCCGCGTGAGGCGCTGGTCGTCTGTACGAAGGGGGGCTTTCTCCCACTCGCGGACAAGGCTCCGCGGTCACGCGACGAGTATCGAGCATATCTCAAGCGGGAGTTCTTCGACACGGAGATTCTGACTCCGGACGACGTCGTGGCGGGCGGGCACTCGATCGCCCCTGGCTTCATACGACACTCGATCGAGCGAAGCCGAAAGAACCTCGGCGTGGATATCATCGATCTCTATTACCTGCACAACCCCGAACAGCAGCTCGCCGCGGTGACGCCGGCGTCCTTGCGCGAGCGATTGCGGGCGGCATTTATGGTGCTCGAGGATACCGTTGCTCGCGGGGAGATCCGCGCATATGGGTGCGCGACCTGGCAGGCGCTTCGAGTCGCGCCCGGCTCGAAGGCGCACCTCTCGTTAGAAGATCTGCAGACCATCGCGCGCGAAGTCGCGGGAGACGGCCATCACTTCCGCGCGGTGCAGATGCCGATCAACCTTGCGATGCTCGAAGCGTTCCGTGAACCGACTCAAGAAATCGGACAGAACGGCACGCTCGTGCCCGCACTGGAAGCGGCCAGGGCGCTCGGCCTGACTGTGGTTGCAAGCGCATCGCTCATGCAGGCACAGCTCGCGAAGGGCCTGCCGCAATCCGTGCGAGATTTGTTTCCCGGCCAGAAAACCGATGCCCAACGCGCCATCGCTTTTGTGCGGTCACTGCCTGGGGTCACGAGCGCGTTGGTCGGCACACGTAGCCTTCAGCATCTTACCGAGAATCTGGAGAGCGCGGACCGGATACACACCGTCACGTCGTGATGAGAATTCTCTGACGTGACGCCCGAGCACCATACCGCGCACGGCTATCGGAACCCCTGGCCGGACTCTGAGCCACGTGGGTGGGGAGATGTCCTTCGCTGGTCCTGGCAACGTCGCCGCCAGCAACTTCCGCCGGATCCCGTGCCCGGCAGCTTTCCTCTCGCCCAGCCTCTGTTTTCTCCCCGGGCGGCACATGGCGAATTGCACGTGACGTGGGTTGGCCATGCGACGCTGCTCCTTCAATTCGGCGGCGTCAACGTTCTCACCGACCCGATGTGGAGTGAGCGGGCGTCGCCGGTTCCCTTCGCTGGTCCACGCCGATTCGTGGCACCGGGAATTGATTTCGATACGCTTCCGCCGATCGACGTGGTCTTCATCTCGCACAACCCTTATGACCATCTGGATCGCCCAACGGTGCGCTCGCTGGCGAACCGTCGGCCCGATATCGAGTGGGTGACGCCGTTAGGCCTGGCAACCAAGCTCCGTCACTGGGGAGCAGCGAAGGTTCGAGAGCTGGACTGGTGGCAAGATTCGACGGTGGAGACGCCAACTGGTGCGCTGAGAGCTGGGTGTGTGCCGGCCAAGCATTTCAGTGCCCGCGGCCTTGGAGATCGCGGCCGCACGCTCTGGTGTTCGTGGGTGATCTGCGACGACACCTCGCGGGTCTTCTTCGCAGGTGACACGGCCGATCATCCCGAATTCGCAACGATCGGAAGCAGATATGGTCCCTTCGATCTGCTCTTACTGCCGATCGGCGCGTACGAGCCGCGCTGGTTCATGCGTACGGTGCACATGAATCCAGTCGACGCGGTGCGTGCGTACGCTGAGCTGAGCCGCGGACAGAGTGACGAACCGATCATGCTGCCCATCCACTGGGGCACATTCCGGCTCACCGACGAGGCGATGCAGGAGCCGCCGGAATGGACTCGCCGCCTCTGGCATGAGGCCCGCTACGATCCGGCGAAGCTCTGGCTCCTGCGCCACGGCGAGTCGAGGACGATTCGCGGCTTGGACTGAACGCCGTGCCGAACGCGTCACGGCTGCCAGTCCGCGATGTAGATGTTCAACTCCGCCACTGACGCGCCACTACGGTTCGTCGCCCAGACAAGCTTCTTGCCGTCGGGACTAAACATCGGGAACCCGTCGAACTCAGGGTGTTTCGTCACTTGCTCGAGCCCGGTGCCGTCGATGTTGACGAGATAAAGGTCAAAATTCCGGCTGTGAGGATTCTTGTAATTCGAGGAAAAGATGATTCGCTCCCCGTCGGGCGTGTAATAGGGCGCGAAATTGGCGCCGCCGAGGTTGGTGATTTGATGCTGGTTCGAGCCGTCGGCGTCCATGATCCAGATCTCCATCCGATTCGGGCGAACCAAGCGTTGACCGAGAAGCTCGCGATAGGTCGCCAGGGCGGTATCGGTGGGGTGCCATGCTCGATAGACGATGTGTTTTCCATCGGGTGAAAAGAACGGCCCACCATCGTAACCTGGCGTGTCCGTTAGGCGTCGAACGTTCGACCCATCCGTGTTCATCGTGTAGATGTCGAGATCGCCGTCCTTGAGAGAGGTGAAGACAATGGTTTTCCCGTTTGGGGAAAGCGTGCCCTCCGCGGTGTAGACGCCATATCTCGTAAGGCGCTGGAGATCCGAGCCATCGGCGTTTTCAGTGTAGATGTCGTACGGATCGAGGCGCCAGACGTATCCCTTGGAAGGATCCGGCCGTGGCGGACAAGCTGTATCGACCGCATGGGTTGATGCAAAGAACACTCGCTGGTCGCCGGCGAAGAAGTATCCGCACGTCGTCTTGCCGCTGCCGCTCGAGATGCGTCGGACGTTCGTGCCGTCGATGTTCATGATGAACTGCTGATCACAGCCGCGTCCGTCTCGCGTCGACTGAAAGATCAAGCGTTTGCCGTCATGGCTGAAATACGCTTCAGCGTTTTCGCCGCCAAAAGTGAGCTGGCGAATGTGCTGGAGATGCGGCTCGTCCGGCTCGTTAGGTGTCACCCGAAGAGCCGCGGCGGTGAAGAACAAAGCGAAGACCGCCGCCCCGGCGAGGGCGGCGGTCTTCATCGATCTCGATCTGGTTCGGGGCAGGCGTGGACACATGCCCCGAATCTAGATCAGACGCTCATCTAGTGCCGCTTCGCCTGCGCGGATGGCATGTGCGCCGCTTCCGCAGAGGCGAGAGCGAAGAGTTCCTTCTGTGTCGTGCCCTTGTCGAGCAAGTCGATTGCCTTGCGGAGAGGCGCGTCGTATGGGAGATCGCGTCGCTTTGCAGCGGAGTCGCCGAAGGCGAAGCGCGCGACGCGTTGCTCGAGCAGGCGATCGACGTAACGTGCCGAAGCGTCGTAGTCCTTGCTATCGATCACCACACCCTTCGCCTGAAGCCGACGCAGCAACTCCTGCCGCCATTGCGGTGGAACCGTGAAGTCCTTGTTCACCGTTTTCGACAGCTCGAGCGAGTAGTCGTAGTACGCCATGTAGAAATCCTGCTGCTTTGCGGCGAGCGACTTGGCCAAGCGCTGTTCCGCCGACGTTAGCGTGTCGTCGGCAACGATGACGTCAGGTGTAATGCCGCCGCCGCCGTACACCAGCCGGCCCGCGTCCGACTTGTACGCCGGTCGATTCTTTTTCACGCTCTCCGTCTCAGCAGTCGTGTCGGGCTCCTGCTCTACGAAGTGGCCGTTCTCGAACTTGCGCTCCTTCTGTATAGAGCGCCCGCTCGGCGTATACCACTTCGCTGTCGTCAGCTTGAGCGCATAGCCGCCGTCGAGATTGAAGACGGATTGCACGAGACCCTTACCGAAACTGGTCTGGCCGACGATCAGCGCGCGGTCGTGGTCCTGGAGCGCGCCAGCCACGATCTCAGACGCGGAAGCCGTGTAGTCGTCGGTGAGGACAATGAGTGGCGTCGTCGGCACCGCTGGGTTGCCATGCGCGACGTACGGCTGCGTGTCGCCATTACGCGCACGAATCGAAGCGATCTCCTGCCCGTCTTTGAGGAAGAGATTGCTGATGACGAGACTCTGATCGAGAATGCCGCCAGGATTGCCACGGAAGTCGAGGACGATTCCGCGCACGTTCTGCTTTTGCAATGCGCGCACAGCGTCCTGTACCTCCTGCGCTGCTGTCTCGTTGAAGCGATCGAGCGGGACGTAGCCGACCTTGTCGCCATTCGTGCCGAACGCGATCTCGTACCGAACCGCGGGCACGTGGATCACGGCGCGAGTGAAATGCACTTCGATCGGCGTCGTCACACCCGGACGACCAAACTTGACCGTGACCTTCGTTCCGGGCGTTCCCATCAGCGCATCCTGCGCTTGCTGCGTCGTCCAGTTCACGACGTGAATCGTGTCGATCTGCACGATTCGGTCGCCTTCGCGAACGCCACCCGCCTCAGCTGGCGTGTTCGGGAAGACCTTGCTGATTACGATCTGCCCCTGTTGCGGCTCGATCTGCATTCCGATGCCGCCGTAGCGACCACCGGTATTGGTCGTGAAGGCCTTCAGCTCCTTGGGCGCGAGCAGCTCGCTATATGGATCGTTGAGCTCCTTTACCAAACCTCTCGCCGCCTTTTCGTACAGCTGACCTGCGTCGAGCGTGTCGACGTAGCGCTCGTTAACGAGCTGGAGAACTTGGTCGAGTAGGGCTTGGCTGCCACGCGTGACGCGAGACTGCAGCACGAATCCACCAGCGACGAGCGGCAATGCGACGACGCTGGCAAGAACGAATTTGCGGGAACGAATCATCCGTGACATCAAGAGTGCCCGGCTTGGGGACGAAGAAAATTATAGCGGACCAAAGAGAGCGGGGTCAGCCGCGCTCACTTTCCACGGGCGGCTCGTCCCTGTGGTCGCCCTGAGTCCAAATTGCCTTCCACGACATCTCAACGCCGGAGCGAAATCGCTTCTTCGTCAGTCGCAGTCCATCAGGCGAGATGGCAACCGTATACGGCTCGCCGTCGATTGTAATCTCTCGCCGGATTGTTCGATCGAGCTTCGTGGCCATGCTCTTGTCATACCCGCCCCAAGGAAGCCTGTTCGCATCAGGCTCCAATCAATCAGACGCCTCGCGCCGCCAAGACGTAATCGACGAACCACTCACGCTGCTGCTGTCGAACGGACGCGCTCCGTACTACACCGGCCGATTCTAGCATTTCATGGGCCGGTTGAAGCACTCGTTGCAAATGTGACGGGTATCGCTGTACAAGCGGCAGGAGCTCTTTCAGACGATCCAGAGAGACACGCCAGGTGAGCACGTCGTCCGCACGCGCAACCTCGAGTAAACGGTAGAGCCGTCGCGCCACCGGTGACGCGAGATCGAGATAGCGGGTAACGGAAAGCGACGAGGTGAAGCGGCCAGCGAGATTCTCGCGAATTGGCGGTGCGATGATAACTCGAGCCACGCCGGGCTCGCCAGTCGCGGCACCTTCGAAGAGGGCGAGCTGATCGCGATCCGCTTCGCGCCGTCGCTCGATGACCACCGAGCTGAGGATCGAGAAGCGAGCCTCGATCGTTCTGCCCGCCGTGGAACTGTAGTAGCTGCCGGCCGATTCCAGCATCGTGCGCTCGAGACGCGTCAAGGCGCCGCGAAGCTGCTCGTATGTGCGTCCATCAACCTGACGTCCCATCGCGCGAAGAAACGCATGCAGGGTGAAAGTGATTGCACCGTCCTCGGGCTCGCCGGCTTCGTGGTAACGATGCATCAGCTCGACGTAGACATCCTGGTCGAACGTACCGGGCAGCCGATCGCCGGGACTTGGAAGCACGCGCCAGCGTCCACCGTCATCCGCCGAACAGCTAATGGCGGAATCATCCGCGGAGTCGCTGAGTCGGAAGAGCGGAAGCCGCTCCAACGACCGATCCAGCAGAACGACGCGCGCCGTGACGCGTCGCCGCGCGG
>JANWKK010000210.1 GCA_025451425.1 Gemmatimonadaceae bacterium | reverse complement strand
TTCGCCGACGGCGAGTCGCTCGCGGAGTTGCGCATTCACTACATCGCGCTCGGCACACCGCAGCGCGACGCGAGGGGAACGGTTCGCAATGCGGTGTTGATTCTTCATGGCACCACTGGATCGGGCGCCGGCTTTATGTCGCGCACGTTCGCAGGCGAGCTGTTCGGACCCGGCGAGCTGCTCGATACCGCGCGCTACTACGTGATTCTCCCCGACGGCATCGGACACGGCGGGTCGAGCAAACCAAGCGACGGAATGCACGCGCGCTTTCCGCGGTACACGTATGACGACATGGTCGACGCGCAGCACCGATTGCTCGTCGAAGGCCTCAAGGTCGACCACCTGCGGCTCGTCATGGGGACGTCGATGGGATGCATGCACGCGTGGGTGTGGGGCGAGCGATATCCCACGTTCGTCGACGGTCTCGTGCCGCTCGCGTGCGCGCCGACGCAGATCGCGGGACGGAACCGGATGATGCGCAAAATGATCATCGACGCGATCCGCACCGATCCGGATTGGCATGGTGGCGACTACACGGCGCCGCCGGTGCGCGCGCTGCGCACGGCGCTCGCGATGCTGTTCATCATGACATCGAGTCCGCTCACGCAGCAGAAGGCCGCGCCGACGCGCGACGCCGCCGACGCTTTTATTTCGAAGTACGTCGACGATCGACTGCGCACGACCGATGCGAACGACATGCTCTACGCGTTCGATGCTTCGCGCGATTACGATCCGTCGCCGAAACTCGAGACGATTCGCGCGTCAGTGCTGGCGATCAATTCGGCCGACGATGTCGTCAACCCGCCGGAGCTGGGGCTCATGGAGAAGCTGATGCCGCGCGTGGCGCACGGGCGTTACGTGCTGATTCCAACGAGCGAGCAGACGCACGGCCACGGCACGCATTCGCTCCCGGCCGTCTGGAAGGGCTATCTCGCGGAGTTCCTGCAGCAACTGTCCCCCAACAATTGAGTCATGCGAGCACTCGTACAGCCGCTGATTGGTGCGTCGTTATGCAGTTCTCTCTTCGTCGCGGCGATCTCCGCACAATGCGTCGAGGTGCCGCTCCCGACAAGCGCGAGCACGCGAGGCCTGGCGATGGGAAATGCCAACCTGGCCGGGCGTGACGACGATGTGCTGTTCTACGGTCCGGCGCAGCTGGCCGTCGCGCGCGGCACGAGCGTGGCCGCGGAGCGCTATGTCGACGGCTTGGCGAGCGGCATGGCGGCGACGACGTCGCGCCTCGCGAGTGGCGGCATTGGCGTCGGCGCACAGATCGTCGAGGGAAAGAACTCGGCATCGTGTCTCCAGCAGCTCGCGCTGCCTAACGGCTCACCGGCCGCGCAGACGATCTCGCTCACCCAGGCGATCGTCGGCGCGGCGCAGACCTACAAGCGCATTCATTTCGGCCTCGCCGCCAAGTATGCAACCGAGACCGCGGACGACCAGCGCTTATCGCGGTTCCTGGTCGATGTCGGAGTCTCGCATGATTTCACGTTAGGTGATTTCGTTCCGCTCACTGCTGCCTTCGCCGTCCAGAGCATCGGCGGCAACCCAACGGACGCGTTCGTGCTGGGCACTCCACGCACGGCGTCGATCGGGCTATCGACGGGCGCCCCCCTTGGCGCGTTCGACGTTGCCGTCATGGCGCAGGCCGGCGTGGAGCACAGCGGCATGCCCGACGACATCAAGAATCGTCCGTTGCTTCGCGGCGGCCTGGAGCTCGGCTACACTTGGCTCGACGGCTACACCATCGCCGTCCGCGGCGGCGAGCGAACCGCGTCGGCTTTCGAGCTCACGCAACACACCACGTTCGGCGTCGGGTTGGTACTCGACCGATTCGCATTCGACTACGCCTTCGAGCATCTCGCCGGACCGTATGTCGGCAATCGATTTAGCATCCGGCTCCGCTGAGCGAGTGGCGACGGGCGACGGGCGACCACTTGCTGCCGTTCACAACTACAGAGTGACCAGACGCGCTAAATCCGAGAATTCCCCGATGATCCTCATGAAAAGTCCCTCAATTCTCGCCCTCACGTCCGTGCTGGTGGTCGGCTGCGCACAGCCGCTCAAGCTGACGCCCGACGACTCGAAGGTGGTGCTCGCCCATCAGCTGCTCGACGCGCCGAACCCCGCGGACAAGGGTCCGTACGCCGTGAAAACGCTTTACTACGGGAGCGGCACGGACAAGCAGCGGCGCTACTATCGCGACTCGGTCACGATCAAGACGAAGTCGGTGGACGCCTCGGCCTTCGTGTCGATGCAGCCGGAGCAGGCGAAAGACCGCAAGGATTACTGGGGGTTCGACGCGAAACAGTTTCCGATCAACGGGCGCGTGTGGTACCCCGTCGGCGCGGGGCCATTCCCGCTCGTCCTCGTCGTCCACGGAAATCACAACATGAAGCAGTTCTCGGATCCCGGCTACGAATACCTTGGCGAGCACCTCGCTTCGCGCGGTTTCATTCTCGCCTCTCTTGATGAGAATTTTTTGAACGGCTCTTTGCGCAACGAGAACGATGGACGCGCCTGGATGATGCTCAAGCACCTCCAAGCGTGGCGCGGCTTCAACGACAGTGCGTCGAGTCCACTGCACGGCAAAGTGGACATGCACAACATCGCCATCATGGGCCACTCACGCGGTGGCGAAGCTGTCGGCCACGCCGCGGCCTTCAATCGGTTGTCGCGCTATCCCGACGACGCCAAGGTGAAGTTCGATTTCAACTTCGATATCAAGTCGGTGGTTGCGATCGCACCCGTCGACGCGCAGTACAAGCCCGCGGGGCAGTTCACGCCCGTCGAGAACGTGAACTATCTCGTAATCCACGGCTCGCACGACGGCGACGTATCTAGCTTTACCGGTTTGCGCCAATGGCAGCGCGTCAAGTTCACCGACGGCAAGCCGTGGTTCAAGTCAGCGTGGTACGTCTACCGCGCGAATCACGGTCAGTGGAACACCGTATGGGGGAGCACGGACGCCGGTCCGCGCAGCGCGAAGTTCCTCGATTTGCGTGGCCTCATCTCGCCTGAAGAGCAGCGGCAGTTTGGTAAAGTGGTAATCGGCGCCTTTCTCGAAGCGACGTTGCACAATCGGCACGAGTATCTGCCGATGTTTCGCGATCATCGTGTCGCCGGCGGCTGGCTGCCGAAGACGATGTACATCACGCGCTTTCAGGAGAGCGGCTACAAGACGCTCGCGAACTACGAGGAGGACGTGGACGTCACGACCGGCAGTGTTGCCGGCGTGAGCCTAACGGGCGACAGTCTCTCGACGTGGAAGGAAGACGCGCTCAACCTGCGTTGGCAGAACACGCCGATGAACGACAACGCCGTCTGGCTCGGCTGGAATCGGCACATCGCCGGCGACGACACGACGAGGCTCGGCAAGCCGGCCAGCTACACGATTGCGATGACCGACTCGCTCAGTCGCGCACTCCACATCGACCCGCAGTCGTCGGTCTACTTGTCGATTGCGCCAACGGACGCGAAACCGGGTCCTCGTGAGGCCGCGCATGATTCGACGAAGAAGGAATCGTCGAAGTCGAAGCCCAAGCGCTCCGAAAGCAAGAAAGAAGAAAAGGACACGACGACGGTCGACTTCACCGTCGAGCTGGTCGACGCAAACAATGTCACCGCGCGACTCCCGATCACACGCTTCGGCGTCCCGCGACGTCCATTGGAGACGCATGTCCTGCTTCGCGCGGATCGGGAGCAGAGTCAGTTCGCGAACACTTACGAGCTCGTGCTACAGACGTACGTGATGCCGCTTTCGGATTTCGTCGCCGCATCGCCGCAGTTCCAGCCCGACAAGCTGAAGGCGATCCGCCTCGTGTTCGATCGCGCGGTCGCGGGAACGATCATTCTCGATGACGTCGGCGTCTCGGCTATCGACCCGGCATTCCTTGCTCAGGTCAGGCCCTAACTCAATTTGTCCCCGCCGCGATAGCTGGAGCGGGGTCGCTCCGGGGCACCATGGCAACACTGGCATTTTCCGGCATTTCTGGAAAGTCGCGACGCGCAGAGTGCTGGGGCCGCAGGCCACTTTCCCATACGTAAGCCGATCATCCCGAAATTCGCGGACGATTCCAGTGTTGCCAATAGCTGCCCCTGCGGACCGGTTCCCGCCTTCGCCCCGCAGGGAGTTCGGAGCGAACGCCTAGCTCAATCGTTCCGCCGCCGCGACAATCCTTGCCGCGTAGCTCGATGCGGACTCGTCTCCAAAGCGGCCCGGCACGACGAGTCGGTCATCGTCAGGCTGTGACGACTCCGGCGTGTTCACGAAGCTGTCTTCGCCGAGTTGAGCCAGACGTCTCTCGAACGTCTCGACGGCGTTCACGATCAGCATCACGTCCTCGTCGGATTCGTCGCCCACGAGCTCGATGCGACGTTCGCGCAGTCGTGTCTCGAACTCTTCCCTCGTTCGGCGCCGCTCGTCGGCACGGTGAGGATTCCGCTCTTCGTCCGCCGGATCATTCCATCGTGACGTCGTCATGTGACGCTCCTCGGGCTAGGGGCCAGGGGCTAAGGCGTAGGGGTTAGGGCCCAACAATCGCTAGTCCGCAAACCCTAGCCCCTAGACCCTAAACTCTAGCCCCTCTACAGCGCTGCCATGTCTGGCACGCGCCGTGCCGCCTTGGTAGTCTACTCGAGCCGATCTCTGGCCGGGCGCTCAACGATCGCATGCTTCCTACGCTCTTCGTCGCCGGCTTCTCCGTTCTTTCGCAAGCCGGACCAATTCTGACCGTCGCGACCGCTGGGCGCGACGATCAGATGCGTCGACCTGCGCTATCGGCGCCCGACTCGCTGCGCGCCCTGCGCTCGGCTCGCCACGCGCAGGAAACCTTCGAGTTCGTACGCAAGCAGTACCTGCCGCGGGAGCCCGGCGTCGGCAGCCACCATTGCGACGTGCGCATCGGACGTTGGTGCATCTGGAACGATGAGTCGAACGACCGCGTGCCGCCGCTGGAGTCGCCGCACATCAAGCAAGCACGCGACAAGCTGCTCGCCACGCTCGATTCGATCGGCACAAACTTCCCGGGCGACGAGTGGGTGGCGGCACAGGAAGTCCGCTATCTCATCGAGGCGAGACGTTATGAGGACGCCGCAAAGATTGCCGACCGTTGCACCGCGAGCGGCTCCCCGTACCGCTGCCGCGCCTTTGCCGCCGTGGCCTATCACGACTCGGGCGCCGTCGCCGCCGCCGATTCGGCGTTCACTGTCGCGCTCGCGGCGATGCCCGACTCCGTCCGCTGCAAGTGGACGGATATTTCCGTGCTGCTCGACGACGAGATCGGCGATCGCTACGAGCGCGCTGACTGCGCGGGACGGCAGCGGATCGCGGCAGTCTTCTGGCGCCTAACGACCCCGTTGTACCTGCGCGATCACGATTACCACAGCGAGTTTCTCGCGCGCGTGACCCACACCGAGATGCAGCAAGACTCGCATTCGCCGATGGGGTCGAACGACGATGCGTTTCGAGAAACGGGGTTGCGCTACGGCTACGATACATGGTTCGTCCGCGACGACCCGCCGCCAGGCTCGATGACGGAGATACCTGTCGCCGGATATCGCGAAGGTGGAGCGGGGTTCAACTTCGTGCCCGATTGGGCGGTTTTCCGGTCACCTGCGGATCTGCGCGACGACGACTGG
>JANWKK010000209.1 GCA_025451425.1 Gemmatimonadaceae bacterium | reverse complement strand
CGCGGCAATCGAAGCCAGAACGTCTTGTGGATCGTCGAGGCGAGCGACTTTCAGTGTCCCTACTGCAAGATGTGGCACGACTCGACGTACTACCCGCTCGTTCGCGAGTACGTCGAGTCTGGAAAGGTCGTGCTCGCTTATTTGAACTTTCCGCTGCGAATGCATCAGAATGCGATGCCCGCTGCCGAGGCCGCGATGTGCGCCTCCGTGCAAAACAAGTTCTGGCCGATGCACGATGCGCTCTTCACGTCGCAGGCGAAGTGGGAAACTCTGGCCGACGCGATGCCGACGTTCGACTCGACGGCCGCGCACCTCGGCATCGCGATGCCGGCGTGGCGAGACTGCGTGACGCGACATCTTACTCAGCCCCTGATCGAGGCCGATTACTCGCGCAGCCAATCCGCCGGTGTAAAGTCGACGCCAACGTTCTTCGTCGGCGATCAGCAGCTCGCGGGGTTCGAGGCCTACGCGGTTTTCCGCCAGGTGGTCGAAGCCCAGCTCGCAAAACGGGGCGCATCACACTGAAGATCGCGAACACCTAACGCGAATTGGCGTGCACCACGCCCTCCGGCTCGGATACGAGGGCAGCGCGCGCCTCGCACGACTCGGCGCGTCGCTCGCCAGCTTGTTCCCGTTGAGCGATGCAAAGGCCCTCCTCGCGCTGCGCGCGCGGAGCGGTATTATCGATCGGTACCGCGCCTGGGCAGCCGCGCATCGCGACCCCTCGCGGCCACTCCTTTGGATGCATGCGCCGTCCGTCGGCGAGGGGCTGCAGGCGCGGCCGGTGCTCGAGGTGATGCGTCAGCGTCATCCCGAAGTGCAGCTCGCCTTCACGCACTTCTCCCCGAGCGCTGAAACGTTCGCCCGCTCGCTCGACGTCGACTTTCATGATTACCTGCCCTTCGATTCCGCCGCAGACATGCGCGCTACGCTCGATGCACTGCGGCCAACGGCGCTCGTCTACGCAAAGCTCGACGTCTGGCCAACGCTGAGCGCTATCGCGCACGCGAGGGGAATCCCTCTCGGGCTTGTGAGCGCGACGCTCGCGCCAAGGTCGTCTCGCCGCTCACGACTTGCGAGCGCGCTCCTCCGCGACGCCTACATGGCGCTCGACGGCGTGGGCGCAGTCGATGACGCCGACGCGGCTCGCCTCATCGAGCTCGGCGTCCAACGGAATGCGATCACGGTGACTGGTGACACCCGGTACGACCAGGTGTGGCAGCGCGCGCAACGAGTTGACCGCAATTCGCCGCTGCTGACGCGCCTCGGTTCGAGTCGGCCGACACTCGTCGCCGGCTCAACCTGGCCAGCCGATGAAAAAGTTCTACTCCCCGCCATGGCGCGAGTGCGTCGTCGGTTTCCTACGGCGAGGCTCATCATTGCGCCACATGAACCGACGTCGGCGCATCTCGCGTCGATCGAGGCCTGGAGCGCAGCCGAGAGCTATCGCCTCGACCGGCTCGATGACGGTGGCACGACGACCGATGTCATTCTCGTCGACCGCGTGGGCGTGCTCGGCGATCTCTACGCGCTCGCGGATTTTGCCTTCGTGGGTGGCGGCTTTCACGACGCGGGACTGCATTCCGTGCTCGAGCCCGCCGCGTTCGGCGCGCCGGTGCTCTTCGGTCCCCGATACCAGGGGAGCCGCGACGCTCTCTTACTCGTTAGGGATGGCAGCGCACGCGCGGTTGTGGATCTTGCATCGCTCGAGCAGGCGATGGCTCATTGGATCGAGGATCGAGCCGCACGTGTTGCCGCCGGCGCCAGGGCTCGCGCCTTCGTCTCCAACGGCCTCGGCGCCGCCGAGCGCTCCTTGCGGGTAGTCGAGTCGCTGCTCGACCGAGTTTCGAAGACTTAACGACGGACGGTCGCGAGCGTCGCCACCGGTGAGTGTGACGGCCGGTGCAGGAAGAAACCCTGTACGAGATGCACGCCGAGCTCCTTTACCGCCTTGAACTCCTCCGCGCGTTCGACGCCCTCCGCAATTACTTTGGCACCGTGATCGTTCGAGAACTTCACCATGGTCTCAACCAGGTTCTGTTTGATGAAGTTCGTATCGATCCCGTTGATCAACGAGATGTCAAGCTTGATGTAGTTCGGCTCGAGATTGGCGATCGAGCCGAGACCCGCGTAGCCGCTGCCGGCGTCGTCGACGGCGAAGCGGAAGCCTCTCTCGCGAAATGCCCGTAAGCGTTCTCTAAACTTCGGATAGTCCTTGATCGCCGTGCGCTCGGTGATCTCGATGACCACGCGCTCGGGGGACTTCACTTCGTTCTCATTGAACGCGGGATCGTTGAAATCGTGCGGGTCCACGTTCAGGAAGAGCAACTCGCCTGGTTGGAGGTGCGTGTCCATCCCCTCAATCGCGCGGCTCCGGCACAATCGGCTCAGCTCCCACACCAGATCGGCCTCGGCGGCGACGTCGAACATCACTTCCGGCGAGCGCAGGCTTCGCATCACGCCGCGTGCGAGCGCCTCGTATCCGTAGATCTCCTGCGTCTCGGTGACGACGATCGGATGGTAGTCGATGTACACGCCGCGCTCGCGCAGGCTGGCGCGCAGGTCGGCCACTCGACGGGCGCGGTCGCGCTCTTCGATGCTCCGTGCCGCCTTGGCCGCCTCGCGAATACCGCGGTAGATAAGCCGCTCGAGACGAATCTTGGGATTATAGTAGACGTGCGAGCGCCCTACATAGATGTCAAAAAGCGCGGCGATGTCGTCGCCATGTTGTGCCTCGATGCGCCCCGCGACATGCCGCTGTAGCCGCGCGACCATGTCCGTGATCTCGCTATCGGTCGCTGCGGCAACGCCCGCGGCTGGTACATGGAAGAAGATGAAATCGTCGTCATTCGTGAAGCTCACCATCAACCGCGAATTGCCAGGCGACGACGTGTCGTCGAGAAATTCACGCACCGCCGCGGAAGTCGTCTCCAAAACTGCGTCCAGCTTCTCCCAACCGTAGATCTCCTCGATTTTCGAATAGCGCACGAAGTTGAGATAAAGCACAACGAGCTCGCCGCGCTCCTTGAAGAGCGCCCGCGATCGCTCGATCATCACCGGCAGCGTCGGCAGACCTGTCATCGCGTCGTGCAACATCTCTTCGTATTCGACGCGTTCGATGCGATCGGCCATTGCCACTCCCGCTGCCGAGCCACGATGCACCGCGGAGTGAATGCGCGCGGCGATCTCCTCCGGCGCGGCGGGGATGCGGTACCATTCGTCAGCGCGCAGTTCGACTGCCCGACGGCGAGCCGTTTCGTCGACGCAACCGATGATTACTGGAACGCCAGTCGCGTGACCGCGTTCCGTCGCTAACCGCAGCAACGTGGGATCGGTCGTGACGACCAGGACCGCGCGCACGCCCTCTCCGCCGATAGCTTCGCTCAGATGCGAGGCCTCGACGCGCTGCACGCTCCAGGATTCCAGCTGCCCAACGGCGTCGGTGATGGCCGGGTCGTCGCTGTCGGTGAGGAGGATGAAATCGCTCATTCCACCTCTGCCGTGACGTTACGACGCCATCGCACTACGCATTGCCAGGTTCCGCTGCACGGTCGTCGCAAGGGTCGGCAGATCAAATGGCTTTTCGACGTAGTCGTCCGCGCCTAGTTGCAGCGCTTCGCGCTTGTCCTCCCATTCCCCAAGCGCAGTAACCATCACGATACGAACGCTCTTCCCGAGCGTCGGATGCTGCTTCATGATGCGACACACTTCCCACCCGTCCCGGCCAGGCATCATTACGTCGAGCAACACGAGCGCCGGCTTCACCGTTTCGAATAGCGCAAGTGCCTCGTCGCCATCATGCGCGACCGTTATCGGATATCCGCGAATCTCGAGATACTGCCGAATGATCTCGGCGTTATCGTGATTATCGTCCACCACAAGTATCGGTGGCAAGTCGGTGTCCCGCATTTCGATCGCGGCTCGAGGGCTAGGGTGGCGCGACAAGGCGCCCGCACGCCAGCGTGGAGGGCAAGATGCAAGCCATCTACCGCCCTCCGCGGATCGCATAAGACAATGCTGCACCGAACGCTGTGCCCGATGGCTTACCTGACTCGGCACTTTCATTTGATCCGAACTCGAGTCCGAGCGTCGCACCGATTGAAGATGTGATTCCGATATCGAGGCCGACCGCCCCCCGAAAGACGCTCGCGTTACCCGCCCCGCCGCCACGTCCCACGGACTCATAAATGGGCGAGCCGTATATGGAAAACCCGTGGTTTCCTCCAATGGCGCCGCGGTAGCCAAAGGTAGCGCCGACGGGGATAAGCGATCGAGTCGTCGAACTATCTATCCCACCGCCGGATAAACCACCGTAGCCCGCGAAAAGACTCGCTCCAAAGCTGCTCGATCGACCCAGGATCGGGACGTTGAGTCGAACACCGTAGACGGTTCGGGTCGGCGAGCTTGTACGTGTCTGAGCGCCGATGCCGCCACTGAGCTGAAATCGAGCTGAGCCCGGGGCCCATGCTCCGGCTGCGGAATAGGAGGACGCGCCGCCGAGCGATGCGACGTCGAACGCCGCCGCAATCCCGGGGCTCGCGAAGGCATTCTGAAGCAGGGGCGTTCCCGGCATCTGAGCGCTCGCGGTTCGGCTGAGCAGCATCGGCAAGAGTAGCAAGGTTGCGACGGCACAGTTCGCACGGGAGGGCATGTCCAAGGATCCAAGCTGAGGTCGCAGCGTCAAGGCAATGATCGTGCGCCAAACCACTGAACTGGTGTTGTTTTGGCATCCCTAACCAGCAGGGTCGCTTCTTTCCGTTTCATTCTTGACAAAGCCATCGCAGCCCTCAGTCTCAACCTGACGAGACTGGTGCAGCCCACACTCCACGTGCCTCACGCGGGAGTCGTTATGCAGACGACGTCGAGGAGGGCCACCGTGCCGCGAAGCCGTGCCGCGATGCTCTGGTGCGCGATTATCGCGGTAGCAATGGCGGGGGCGAAGCCAGCTCAAGCTCAAAAGGGCAGGCTGACAGGTATCGTACGCGACTCGGCCGGCGCGCCGGTTCCGGAAGCAGACGTGAGCATTCCGACCGCGCATCTTCTCACACGGACGGACAACGCGGGCGCCTTTGTTCTTTCGCGCGTGGACGCCGGCCAGGCCGAGGTCTCCGTGCGACGCCTCGGGTTCGTACCGCAGAGCGTGCAGGTCGACGTGAAACCTAACGCGAACGACACGCTGGTCGTCGTTTTGGTCGCGCGAGCGCTCGATCTGCCCGGCGTCGAGATCAACGACCAGACCAAGCGACACCTGCTTTGGATCGAGGACTTCTATCGCCGCCGCGCGAAGGGAATTGGCGGCACGTTCTTCACTCGCGACGATATCGAGGCACGCCACGCTTCTCGGTTGAGTGATGTCCTGCGCGACGCGCCTGGCGTGCGCTTCATTCG
>JANWKK010000208.1 GCA_025451425.1 Gemmatimonadaceae bacterium | reverse complement strand
TCGCCGGGTATTTCCTCATCGTGTGGGACATCGTGCGCTTCGCGCGCCGTGAAGGGATTCTCTGTCAGGGACGAGGGTCGGCCGCGAACTCCGCCGTCTGTTACTGCCTCGGTATCACCGCAGTCGATCCGATCCGGCTTGGGTTGCTCTTCGAGCGATTCCTGAGCGCCGAGCGTCGTGAGGCGCCGGACATCGACATCGATTTCTCACATCGCGAGCGCGAGCGGGTGATCCAGTACGTGTACGAGAAGTACGGGCGCGAGCATGCGGCGATGGTGTGCGAACAGATCACGTATCGCGGCCGGTCTGCCGTCCGCGATGCAGCGCGCGTGCTTGGCTTCTCGGTCGAACAAGCCGACCGGCTGGCGGTGCTCAGCGATCGGTTTTCGGCGCGGGCCACGGCCGAGGCGCTGCGCGGTAAGTCGTTAGGTAACGACGGCGAGGAGCGAGAGGAGACGCCCGAAGAGGTCATCGCTCGCGCTTTCGGGCAGCAGATGATTCCTGGAACGACCGCAACGACGCAATCGCGAGAGGTCAAAGAGGCCGCCAAGCGCGTGGAGCGTGGCGCGTGGAGCGTGGAGCGTGACGGCGAGGCATCGAAGGTTGCACCAAAGGGGAAAAAGCAGCTGACGGCAGCCGATCGACCGAGGCCCAACGCGGGATACGAGCCGTACGGCAGCGTGACTGGCCACGAGACCGTTCAGCAGAATCGAAAGTGGGAGGACGCTGATCAACTCACACCGAAGACCGACTACATCGATCCATATGCAAAGCAGACACATAACGAGCGGCGCAATCCGACGACGGCGATCACGACCTCGGTGGAAGAGCGCAAGTCGCCACTCGTGCACGCTGGACTCGACCCCTCGGACAAACGGGTGCGAGCGCTCGCCGAGATCGTCGGCGGCCTGCATCAGATTCCACGCCACCGTTCGATCCACGTCGGTGGATTCGTGCTGACGGCCGAACCGCTGTCGACGGTCGTGCCAATCGAGCCGGCATCGATGCCCGATCGGACCGTAATCCAGTGGGAGAAAGACGATCTCGATCCAGTTGGGCTCGTGAAGATCGACCTGCTCGGACTCGGGATGCTGACGTTGATCCAGGATTGTCTGCTGTATATCCGACACACGCGCGGCACGACGGTGGATCTTGCGCAGCTCGACATGGACGATCAGGCGGTGTACGACGATCTCTGTGCTGCCGACACGATCGGGGTTTTCCAAGTCGAGAGCCGTGCGCAGATGAACACGCTGCCGCGGCTCAAACCGCGCTGCTTCTACGATTTGGTCGTCGAAGTCGCGATCATCCGTCCGGGGCCGATCCAGGGAGACATGGTGCATCCCTATCTCCGCCGGCGCGCGGGCGAAGAACGAGTAGAGTACCCTCATCCTTCACTCGAGCCGATTCTCAAGCGGACGTTAGGCGTTCCGCTGTTTCAGGAGCAGGGCATGCAAGTCGCGATTGCTTGCGCGGGCTTCTCGGCGGGTGAAGCCGATATGCTCCGCCGCGCGATGGGGCATAAGCGAAGTCGCGAACGGATGGCGGCAATCTGCGCAAAGCTCATCGAAGGAATGAAGGCCAATGGCATCGCCGAGGAGACGGCGATCCGGATTTATAATCAGATCAACGCGTTCGCCGACTATGGATTTCCCGAGTCGCACGCGGCGTCGTTCGCGCTGCTGGTCTACGCGTCCGCCTATCTCAAGCACTACTACGCCCCGGAGTTCACGGCGGCGATTCTGAATGCGCAGCCGATGGGCTTCTACGCCCCAGGGACGCTGATCGAGGACGCCCGACGCCATGGCGTGAAGGTCTTGCCGGTGGACGTACGTTGGTCACGGTGGGACGCGACTCTCGAGTTGATGGAGCCCTCCACCGTGCCAGCCGTTAGGCTTGGCGTGCGTTCCGTGCGCGGCCTCGGTTCGAAAGCGAAAGAGATTCTCGAGGCAGCGTTGGCCGATGGATCGTTCGAATCGATCGAACATTTCGTGCGTCGGACCCGATTCGATCAACGAACGCTTCGCCAACTCGCCGAGGCGGGAGCGTTCGACGGATTCGTGCCTGACGAGCCGGATTTGCGGAAGCGACGAGCGGCGTTGTGGGAGGTGCTCGACACATTGCGCGGCGACGCCGGCCCGTTGGCGCCGCGTCGACGAACGTCGCCCGGCTCGGCATCACGAGCAGCGGCCCTACCGAAGATGTCTCCGGGAGAGCTGACAGAAGCCGATTATCGGATGACCGGCATCTCGCTCAACGGACATCCGATGTCGCATCTGAGGCCGTTGCTGGAGCCTAACGGCATTCGCACCGCGCGTCACCTCGTGACCGAAGGGAAAGACGGTGAGAAGATCGCTGGCGCGGGCCTCGTAATCTGTCGTCAGCGGCCAGGGACGGCGAAGGGATTTGTTTTTCTGACGCTCGAAGACGAAACGGGAACGGTGAACGTCGTCGTGACGCCGAAGCGATTCGAGCGGCAAGCATTGCTCATCTCGACGACGCCGCTACTGCTCGTACGCGGCACACTTCAGGTCGAGCAGGGGGTGGTCAATATTCGAGGGGAGGAGTTCCGCGGACTCAAAGCTGAAGTCGGCGCGGAGTATGCGCAGCGACATGATTTTCATTAGGCAGGCGCGCTGTTCGCGCGCGCTCCCGCTTCTCTCGCTTGATGAAGGCTCATCGGCCGCCGTAGCTGACGCCGACGCCGATCAGGACTTGAGTCTTCGGAACGAAGATGTACTGGATTCCGGCGCTCGCGTTGAAGTTGCTCTTCTTGTTGAAGAGCGAAACACCGCCGCCCGTTAGGGCGCGCATCGAGTGAACGGCGCTGGCTTCCGGTGTGCCCGTCGTCGTCACGAACGCGATTCCCGGCGTCATAAACGGAATGAACTGCAGTCCCGAGTCCGGCCCGATCGTGAACGCGAGCGGAAACCCGATATTGCCTGTCCATGAGGTTCCGGTCGCCGGATTTCCACCGCCAATCCCGTAGTTGGCGGCGACGGTGAACCGCGTCGCACCGGCCTCGCGGATTGACGTCGTGAAGATACGGTAGTCACCATCGATCGATCCGATGAATCGGCTCCCGGAACAGCCATCGCACTCCTGATTCGCGACACCGACGGTGAGCGAGACGGTGCCACCGACTCCAATGGGAAGAATGCCGGTGAGTCCGAACGTGCCGACACTGTGCGCGTGGTGGCCGCCCGAGTCGGGCGCAAGTGGAAGCGCCATGTCTGAGACGTAGCCGTACCGCAGGACGACCTCAGGGGACAATTGCGCCAGCCCAGCGAGCGTGTACGTCGTGAGTGGCGGCAGGCTTCCAATCGGCGTCCCGATGATGGCGATGTATTCCTTGTAGCCGGGAGGCGACGGAGTGATCGGCTGGGCGAGCGCGCGATTGCTCGCCAAAACGAAGCAGAGCAAGATCGCGCAGGGCGCGGTGCTCAGAGCGGCACGAATCGATCGAGACACAACCTGGGAGCGCAAAAGATCCTTCGCTTCGATCGCGATGACGAGTCAGACCGGTCGTAGCAGACCGGACGTGCGAGGAGGGATGACTAGACGCAGTGCAACTTCTGCGCGCGCTTCTCAACTCGAAAGGAAACGTCGCTCCCAGTAGCCGGTGTCGGTGATGAGCACGTCGAGCTCGCAATCACCGCTGTCATTCGCTCGGTAATCGGCGATGTGAATCGCGGAGGTTGGGATCAGCTTGCCGGTGGAATCGACGAGCTCGAGCTTGAGCGCGTCGCGCGACCGATAATAGCGCGCGAGCTTCGCCTCGTCGCGCTCGGCGCTGCCGGAACGCGGCACCGCTTCCGCGAAGAGGCGAAACACGGGTTGAATAAGTTCGTAACCAATGCCGGGACGAAAGTGGCCGCGCGCTCGACCGAGATCGGGCTCGACACGCTCGAGATCGGACCAGCCGACGACGACGCCGTGAAGCTTCAAGGTGTGACGCATCGACGGCAAATTAACGACGTGGATCGCTGGCGTCGCGAGCGGCACGCGTCGGGTCAGCCGCGCGGATTACGCTGCGCCTGGTTGGGTTTGTCGATGTCAGGCTTCTTGGCTGACGCCTGCGTCGCTGGCGTGGTTTGGTTGGCAGCTTGCTCGATCTTGAAGCTGAATTCCTGCTCGACCAGCTGGCGAACCTTCTTTTCACCGACCTTCGCCGGAAAGAAGCGCATGAATGGTAGCGCCACGCGTACCGCTTCGGAGAACTCCGGATTTGTCGTACGCAGGATGCGCAGCGAGGTGGTATCCGCAAAGCCAGTGGTGTCGACGACGTATTGCGTCGTCACCGATCCTTGCACGCCCTGCTTCAGCATCTCGATCGGATATGCGGGCGCGGCGCTCCCCGGATAACGCGCAACGATCGAGTCGACCTCGAGCTGGGTGAACACCGAGTCGCTGCCGCCGAGCGTTGGCGCGTTCACGCTGTTGGTGAGGTCGCGACCGAGGTCGCCGAGCCTCTCCGACGGATCGTGCACAACCGCCTTGTCTCCTCCTCCGACGCCGAGCGACCCATATCCGGCGCCGACACCTTCGGGCGCAAGTGCGATGTACTTGATGGTCTCGCGCGAGCCTTCCTGCGAGGGCTGACGGTTAGGCGGCGGAAGGTAATAGGCGCGATTCTCGATCCAGTCGGCTTCGAGGTTCGCAGGCCGGGTTGTGCTCGCGATCGCCGCACCGATGAGTAGTGCGTGCGTGACAACGCTGATCATGGCGCTCGAGCTAACGGGCGTCGATCGAGAATAGGATTCGACCCAGAGGCGCATCATAGCACGGCCCTCCCCGCCAAACGCGGACGTCAGTGGGGACGTCGACGCGTCGCGGCCTTACGTGCTAGAGTATGCCCGGGTTCCGCTCCAGGCAAGCGCCTGTGGGAGAGAACGCCCGGGCGCGTGACGAAAGGGTCAAGACAGGGGGCGAAAGGAAGTGTCGCGCGCCCGTCCGGGCGCGACACTCCCGCCTTGCTCTCGAATCAGCGGGTCGACGTCACGCGGTCGACGAGCCACTTGCCGACGGGGCGATTCAGCTCGCGATTGATCTTGTTGTCGTCGTAGTAGACAAACGTCGCGTTGTAAAAGCGACCATTCGGTTGGCGATGGAGCATGGAAACCAGCTGCATGTTGGCGATGCTGTTCTTCGAGACGCTGACCGGATCGCCATAGCGTCCGAGGACCTTGCAGATTGGTGTTCCGGGCCGAGCCAGCTCGAGCCGCGCGAGCTGCCAGTTGTCGGCGACTTGCTGCGCGGTGCACCCGTAGTCACCGGCAAGCCGAGCGGCCGTTGGAGCGTTGCTGCCAGCCGGCGTCAC
>JANWKK010000207.1 GCA_025451425.1 Gemmatimonadaceae bacterium | reverse complement strand
GGTTCTGGTGCTCGAGGAGATGGAACGAGCGCGGGCGCGGGGCGCGCACGTGTACGCCGAGATCCTTGGTTATGGAAACTCTAATGACGCGCACCACATGACGGCGCCACGTCCCGACGGCTCGCAAGCTGCGCGATCGATGCGGCGCGCCCTGGCCGACGGTCATGTAACGCCGAGCGAAGTCGAGTACGTGAACGCGCACGGGAGCTCGACGCCGCTCAACGATCCGACAGAGACGCTCGCGCTCAAGCAGGTGTTCGGCGATCATGCGCGTGGGCTGCAAGTGAGCAGCACGAAGGGCTACTACGGGCACGCGCTTGGCGCCTCTGGCGCCTTCGAGGCCGCGATTTGCGCGCTCGCGCTCGAGCGTCGCTGGCTGCCGCCGACGGTCAATCTCGACTGCCCGGACGAGAACTGCGATTTGGACTACATCCCAAAGGAAGGGCGGGAGCGCGGAGTTGAGTACGCACTCAGCAACTCGTTCGGCTTCGGCGGGATCAACGCCGCGTTGGTGTTTCGTCGCGCGGACTAGGGTTGCGTTGTCTTCCTGAGCGAAGCGAAGGATCTAGTGTCCCTTGCTGGTGGCCTGCCACCAAAAAAAGGGACGCCAGATCCTTCGCTTCGCTCAGGATGACAAGAGAGCCTTTGGCGTCCAGATTAACTGCGTCCCCCCCGTTCGAGCGGTTCACCTGGCCTCGGAGTACCGAATGCGTGACTCGTACCGCCATTTCGTCGCGGAGTTTGTTGGCACCTTTGCACTCGTGTTCATTGGTGGCGGCGCGATCATGGCCGCGGACCTCGCAAGAAATCCAGCCGGCATCACTCAGATCGCGCTCGCACATGGACTGATCCTCGCGCTCATGGTGACGGCGACGATGCGCGTCTCCGGGCACCTCAACCCGGCAGTTACCATTGGCTTCGTCGTCACACGACGCATCGAGCCGGTGATGGCCTTTGTTTACATCATCGCGCAGATCCTCGCCGCCGTGCTCGCCGCGTACGCGTTGAAAGGGCTCTTTCCTGCTGCCGTCGTCGTGAGCTCGCGCCTTGGCGGTCAGTCAGTCGCGGTCGACGTGTCGACATTCCAGGCGATCGTGCTCGAGTTCATCGCGACGTTCTTCCTCGTCTTCGTGGTCTTCGGCACCGCGGTCGATCCAAGGGCGCCGCAAGTCGGCGGCTTCGCGATCGGGCTGACGGTCGCGGCCGACATACTCGCCATTGGCCCACTCACCGGCGCGTCGATGAATCCTGCGCGTTCGTTCGGCCCGGCCGTCGCAAGCGGCATCTTCGAGGGACAGGCTATCTACTGGATAGGGCCCATTCTCGGCGGCATCGTCGCGGCGCTGGTGTACGAGGCGCTGTTCATTCCACACGGTACCGAACCGGTCGAGCACGGCCCGGTACGGCCCGTTGCCTAACGCCTCGCCGCGCTGGTAGATGCCGTCGTCGCCATCGCCGGAGCAGCGGCCGATCGTTTCGCTCACCGACGAGCGCGAGCGCGTCATCCAGCGCCTCTCGGAGCACTTCGCGAACGATCGGCTCTCGCTCGACGAGCTGGAGTCGCGGATGGAGCTGGCCTACAAGTCCGCGACCGTCGCCGACCTGCAGAGCCTAACGGCTGACCTGCCCGGCGAGTCGGCCACGGCCGTGCCCGCGCCGCTGCCGACCGACGAAAGCACTGCGCTCGCGCCCGACCGCGAGCGCGTGTGGTCGGTCATGAGCGAAACGCACCGCGGCGGCGCGTGGGCCGTCCCGCAACGGCTCGATCTCCTCGCCGTCATGTCGGACACCACGATCGATCTCACGCAGGCCGCGCTGCCGACGGGTATCATCGACATCCACGTCCGCTCGCTCATGGCGGCCGTGAAGATTGTCGTCCCACCGGGAATTCAGGTCGTGAGCCGTGTGAGCTCGCTCATGGGCAGCGTCCACGGCGGCGGCGAGCCCAACGAAGAGGCCAGTGGAGGCTGGAAGGTGGGCACGGTCGTGCGACTCACGGGCTGGGCGATGATGGCCGAGGTGCAGACAAAAGTCCGGCGCCGCGAAAGGCTCACAGGAGACACGTCTGACGAGAACAAGCGGTAGACTCCGCGAATGGCTTTCCTTGCGGCACCGCTTCGCCCCAGCCGCCGCGACGCCTAACGAAGCAAGTGGTAGAGTAACTTGGCGACAACGGCGAACGCGCCGAGCGCCAGCGGAAAGAGCGTGAGGCCAACAGAGTAAATCAGTCCGTAACGAAAGAGCGCCGGTCCCAGCCCATATGTCCGTCGTCCGAGCCATCTCTCGAGCAGTAGCTCGGTCGGCGCGCCGAGCGAGTAGCACAAGTTCGCCGCGACGCCGTAGGCGGTGATGCCGATCCAGGTGCCGGGTTGCAGGAACCTGATCGGACCGAGCGCGGCGGACAGCACCGAGATCGTTACGACACCGGTCGCTCCAACGACGGCATTGTAGAGGGGCCGGCGTCGCTCCCACCAGCCAATGACGGCGCCCGGGGATCGGCGCAGCGTCGGTTCGGGAAAAAGAACTGAAGTCAGGGCGGTCATGGTTGGCTATCGCGAAACACCCTGAAGTTGCGCGAGCAGGCCAGCACTGTCAAGTACTCTACATTGCAAAGTCCAACTCACGGCCCGAATGCCAGGAACGTTTCTTCGAAGCGCTTGATTCCCTCGATGATCGCGTCCATCGCCTTGAGGCTCTTCTCCCAGCCCACGATCTGCACGCGCTTGCCCTCGAGATCCTTGTAGCGCTGGAAAAAGTGCTCGACCTCCTTGAGCACATGCTGCGGCGTGTCCGCGATGTCGAACCACTCTTCGTGATACGGATCGTGCAGCGGCACAGCGAGAATCTTGTCGTCCGGCTCGCCACGATCGAGCATGCGCAGCACGCCTAACGGGCGCACATCGATGAGGCAGCCCGGGAACGTCTCCTCGTTGACGAGCACGACGACGTCGCAGGGATCCCCGTCTTCGGCGAGGGTCCGTGGAATAAAACCGTAGTCGCCCGGGTAGTGCATGGATGAATACAGGACACGGTCGAGCTTCATGAGACCCGTCTCCTTGTCCAGTTCGTACTTATTGCGGCTGCCGAACGGAATCTCGATGACCGCCGTGACCTCTTCGGGCGGACGAGGCCCCGGCGAGAGGTCTTTCCAGAGGTGAATCACTTGGTGGTTGATGATTGGTGATCGGTGGCTGGTGTTATCGCCCGGCGATTCGACAGCGAATCACCACGCACCAGCAACCGGCCACCATTAGGCGCCGCCGGCGATACCCGCGGCTCGTTCCATAGTCCCCTTATAGACCATGGGTTCCTCGACGACGCCGAAGTTCTCGCTCGCGAGCGTGGCGACTCGCTCCAACTCCTCGCTTGTTAGGTCCGGCTGGTCGCTGGCCGACGCGAACTCATCGAGCTGTGCGTCGTCGTAGATATTCGGCAGCGCCGTCACGACGAGCGGCTCGGCGAGCATCCACTTGAGCGCCGCCTGACCGAGCGTCATGCGGGTCGTGAGAAAGGCGAGTGTCCGGACCTTCTTGATCCCGTTGATCAACCACGAGCGCGGCCGATGGCGGCGGTGATCGTTAGGCGGGAAGACCGTATCCTCGGTGTACTTCCCCTCGAGCATCCCCGAGGCATGCGTGACTCGAATGTTGAAGCAGCAATTGGGTGCGTTTGTGCGCGCTGCCTCGAGCATCGCCGTCCCCGGGTGCTGCTCGAGAATATTCCAGATCATCTGAATCGTATCGATGTCGCGCTCGTGCTCCATGAGCTCAACCGCCTCGTATAGCCAGCCGATCGCGGGCCCGAACGCCGCACCCCACGCGCGAATCTTCCCTTCCTTTTTCAGTTCGCGGAGTGTGTCCCACAGATCGGGCTGCCGCACCTGTTCCATCTTGACGTTATGAATCTGCAAAACGTCGATGTAGTCGGTGTCGAGCCGCTGGAGGCATTGATCCACGGCGAAGCGGATGTACGCCGGGTCGGTGCGCATCGGCAGCTCGCTCTGACCACGCCGCGCCTTTTGGGCGGTTTCGTCGTAAATGTCGTAGCCGACCTTAGTGCCGATCACGACGTCCCCACGCCTTCGCTTGAACGCCAGCGCGAGTTGTCGCTCCGCGCGGCCGTTGCCGTACGTGTCGGCCGCGTCGAAGAAGGTCACGCCGTGCTCGTCGTGCGCGCGACGCAGCATCTCGATCGCCTCGGCATCGGTGCGCTCACCCCACCAACCAGTGGATAGCGTCCACGTGCCGAAGCCGACTTCGGACACCGTGACGTCGGCGCTGGGAAATTTCCTGTATCTCATCGCTTCAAAGTTAGCCGACCGCTCCGGCCGTCGCTGCTAGCGTGCGCGCGACGTCCTTCGCGAAATAGGTAATGACGACATCCGCGCCCGCGCGACGCATACCAATGAGCGACTCCATCATGACGCGATCCCCATCGATCCAACCGCGCTCGGCCGCGGCCTTGATCATCGCGAACTCGCCGCTCACCTGGTACGCGACCACGGGGTAGCCCGTCTCCTGCTTCACGCGCTGAATGACGTCGAGGTACGGACCCGCCGGCTTCACCATGAGCATGTCCGCGCCTTCCTCTACGTCCAGCCACACTTCACGCATCGCTTCGTCGATGTTCGCCGAGTCCATCTGATAGCCGCGCCGGTCGCCAGTTTGTGGCGTCGACTCCGCTGCCTCGCGGAACGGACCGTAACAACCGCTGGCGAACTTGGCCGCGTAGCTCAGGATCGCGGTGTTAGCGAAACCAGCGCCGTCGAGTGCCTGACGAATCGCGTGCACTCTTCCATCCATCATGTCACTCGGCGCGACGATGTCGGCACCAGCCTTTGCATGCGACAGCGCTTCTCTCGAGAGCAATTCCAGAGTCGCATCGTTGTCCACGTCGCCGTCCTTCATCACGCCGCAATGCCCGTGATCGGTGTACTCGCACATGCAGACGTCGGTGATGACAACGAGGCGCGGCGTCTCGCGCTTCAGTGCGCGCACCGCTTCCTGCACGGGGCCACGATCATCCCACGCGGAGGAACCAATGGCGTCCTTGACGTCCGGGATCCCGAACAACAGCACGCCGCCAATGCCTAACCGCTCCGCCTCGCGCGCGTCGCGCAGCATCTCGTCGACAGATGTCTGACAGACGCCAGGCATCGAGCCAACGGCTTGCCTGATCACCCGCCCCGATCGAACGAAGAGTGGAAGGATGAGTTGCGGCGGCGCGAGCTGAGTCTCGCGGACCATCCGTCGCAGCGCATCGGTACGTCGTAGCCGGCGTGGCCGGTACGAGGGGTACGAAGGCATGCGGCAAAGATAGCCCGTGGCCTGGTGGTTAGTGATTGGTAGCTGGTGTGGTTGGTGATTGGTAGAACTCACCGATGACCAACCACCAACTACCAACCACCAATCATGGAACCGTCGACAACGCCGCCGCGGAGAGATACCAGATCCGACCTGTGAAATTCGTGAGGCCGTCACCCGAATCGTCACCGATCCACAGATTTCCCTGATCATCGAACTGCAGCAGGTTGCTGTGCCCACCGACGAATGCGAAGGCGACCGCCGCGCCAGTAGTCGTAGCACCGCCCCTCGCAATCAGCGTCGACGTCTGCGTCGAAATGGCGTAGCGCCACACACCCTGACCATTGATCGACATGTACAACACGTCTGGCTTATTGCTCGTTAGCCCAACGTGGGTCACGCCCGCGAACCCATCCGCCACGGGTACGCCGTTGCAGCCGCCGAGGCATTGCGACGATACGGCGTTCTTGATCACCGATAGGCCGTCGGTCGTTGCCAGATAGAGATCCGTTCCAATGAACGCCAGCGACCGAACCGGACGTCCGTTCGGAGCCGTGCCCACCGACTGCACGATCTGTGTTTTGGCAAGGACCGGATCGTTTGGATCGACCGTGGGATTTGTGATGCGAACGATGTTGCCGTTCTTCAGGAATCCGGCGTAGAGATTCCCGTCGGGTCCAAGCGCGATCGACGTCGGTTGGTTGCCGGCGAGCCCCGCGTTAGGCGCGAGGAGCGCGCCCAGCGTCACGAACCCACCGACCGGATCCACAGTGATTCGCCAGACGCCGGGCATTGTCAGAGTTCCCGGCTGTCCCTTTGCGTGGTCGTACGCGGTGAGATAAACCGTCTGATTGCCGTCGTACGCGATCTGCCCCACCTGGCAGAAGAGGAAGCACAGTTCGGTGCCGCCGAGACTCTTCGAGAAATCCGGGTCGAAGACGAGGATGCCGCTGTTGACCGGATCCGGGTTGTTCGCATCGACGGGCGTCCAGTGACGGAACCCGTTCGCGCCGTCGCCCGTGTACAGGTTCTGGCCGACCACGACCCCTCCGCCCGGCGTGTTGGGCGCGGCGACCTGTCCCGACGGAAGGCCGAAGCCGACGCGCTGGGTCGCTTGCAACGGATTCGGCGTGAGCACGACGTTTTTCGCAGGCGCGAAAATGGCTCGCGCTGGCCGCGGAGCGGTCGACGCATCCTGCTGACAGGCGGCGAGGCCCACGGTAATGCATAGTGGGACGGCGAGTACTCCCAGGCGGTGTTTCATATTTGCTATCCGTGTCGGAGTGTGGCGACCTGGCCTCCCGCCTTCGGGAACGGCTGGTCGGTGCGACACGGGACGGCATGGCAAGCCACATTCCGGCGGACCACGCGGCGCAAGATGAAGTTGAGTAATGTCTTACAGGTGACGCTCGTTAGTTGCCGTTACGGAGGGTGTAACGAGATGGAGCAGTGTGGATCGCGTCGTGACAACCGAGGGGTTAGAGCCTACGGACTGCGGCTGACGGCTGCGTTAGGCATCCGCATTCCGCACCGGCCTCCCCGCCCTACTCGGGCTGCGGTGATGGAACTTGCTCGGCTCGTCTCAGGCTTTCGAGAATCTCGGTGGCCCCACGTCCACGGAGCTCGTTGGCGAGACGAATGCCCGTCAGTTCCGGATTCTGTGGATCGATCGGATGTTCGCCCCGGACGATCTGACGTCCCTCGACATCGGCGATCAGGCCATAGAGCGTGAGGATACCATGGTGTTCTTGCGCCAGCGCACCGATTGGTACCTGACAGCCGCCCTCCAGCGCGTCGAGAAATGCACGTTCGGCCCTCACCTGCAACCAGGTCTCGGCGTCGTGGATCTCCGCGAGCAAAGACCGCATGCGCGTGTCGGCCTCGCGAATCTCGACGGCGATCGCGCCCTGTCCCGCAGCTGGGAGCCATTCCGGCGCGTCGAGATAGCACGCAATGCGTTGGGAGACGCCGAGGCGGTGTACACCGGCGGCTGCGAGAATCGCGGCGTGCACCTGGCCATCATCGACTTTACGAATGCGCGTCGGGACGTTGCCGCGCAGCGCGACGACCTCCACATCCGAGCGTAGCAACATCAACTGCGCGCGCCGGCGAAGACTGGAGGTACCCACACGCGATCCGCGCGGCAGCTCGGCGATCGAGGTCGCGCCAGTGACGCCGTTGACGATGAGTACGTCGCGCGGGTCCTCGCGCGCCAGCACCGCACCGATCGTCAGGCGATCGGGCAGCTCAGTCGGCAGGTCCTTGAGCGAATGCACGCAGCAGTCGACAGCACCTTTCGCGAGATCGACCTCGAGCTCCTTCGTGAAGAGTCCCTTCCCGCCAATTGCACTCAGCGGCTCGTCGAGGTGCTTGTCGCCCGTGGTTTTGTATGTTTTTAACTCCGCAGCCACGCCCGATCGCGCGAGCGCGGACTGCACCTGCCGCGCCTGGCGCAGCGCGAGTTCGGACGATCTCGTGGCGATGAGAAGACTCTTCTTCTCGCTCACCGTCCTCCCGTGAGAAGTGGTTCGTACTCCGGATGACGCTTGACGTAGCTCGCGATGAACGGACAGCGCGCGACGACGTGCCAGCCCTCTAGCTTTGCCCGCTCCAGCACCGCGTGCGCGAGCACGTTCGCCAATCCCCGCCCCTGCAGTTCCTTTGGAACCTCAGTATGGGTGAAGATGATCGTGTCGCCGCGCTTGATGTAGGCCACCAGCGCGACGTGCCCGTCGATGTGCGTCTCGAACTGACTCGCTTCCGGATTGTCGACCACCACTGGAAGTTGCTGCGGGCTACCCGTCGTCTCTGTCATCTGAAGGCGTTGCTCCGTCCGGAGGTTCCGTGCACGATGATGGCGTCGGCGAGTGATGCGATCGTCGACGGTGACGCCTCGACTGAAACATCGAGTCCTGCCTCGCGCGCCGCCGCCGACGTCGCCGGTCCAATCGACGCCACACCTACGCGGTGTGCGTCCGCGCCCGCGGCGTCGACAAACGCTCGCACCGCGGACGCCGACGTGAACGCAGCGAGCGATCGCTCATCGCCGGTCGCCGCGAACCGTTGCATCGCCTCCTGGCTCGCGGGGTCCGGCGTCGAACGGTAAATCGGAACGACGTCTACCCGCGCTCCGAGCTTGGTTAGCCCGTTAGGCAAGACATCGCGCGCGCCCTCGGCGGCGACGTACAGCACGCGCGCCCCACGAATGTCATCGCGCTGCGATAGCGCTTCGAGGACGCCCTCGGCGACAAAGCGTTCCGGAGTCACGTCGACCACGATCCCGTGCGCCAGCAACTCGTCCCCAGTAGCGGGACCGACCGCAACCACGCGCAGGCCTGCGAGCGCGCGAGCGTCGAGTCTGCAATCGAGCAGCACTTTCCAGAACCGCTCGACAGCATTCTGGCTCGTGAACGCCAGCCAATCATACGCATCGACGTGTGAGATTGCCGCTCGCAGCTTCCCCGGATCCAGTGGTTCGATCCGCGTCGCCGGAACCTCGACGACCTCGGCGCCAGCGCCCACCAGCAGCTCCGTGAGCGTCGACGACGGCATCTGTGCGCGCGTGACGAGAATACGCCAGCCGAAGAGCGGACGTCGCTCGAACCAGGCGATCTCCTCTCGCAACCGAACGACATCGCCGATCACGAAAATCACGGGCGCCTCGAGGCCAGCTTCGGCAACGCACTCCCCAAGTGTCGCGAGCGTGGCGACGACCGTTCGTTGTGAAGCGTGCGTGCCCCACTGGATTGCCGCTGCTGGGGTGTCGTCGCCTCGCCCGGCGCTTCGCAACGCCGTGACAATTTGCGGCAACGATCGCACACCCATGTACAGCACGAGCGTACCTCCGGCTCGCGCGAGCGCGTCCCAGTTGATGGTCGGCGCACCTTTAGTCGGATCTTCGTGGCCGGTGACGAAGGTGACCGATGTGGCGATACCGCGATGCGTGACGGGAATGCCCGCGTACGCCGGCGCGGCTATTCCCGCCGTCACGCCCGGTACAACCTCGAATGCGATGCCGGCATTGGCGAGCGCCTGCGCCTCCTCGCTGCCGCGGCCGAAGACGAACGAATCGCCACCCTTGAGCCGGACAACCCGCTTTCCCTCGCGCGCGAGCCTAACGAGCAAAGTACTGATCTCATCCTGTCTGGCCGAATCCGTGCTACCGCCCCGTTTGCCGACGTCGTAGCGCTCGGCGTCGATCCCAGCGAGCAGCACGGGGTTCGCAAGCGCGTCGTACACCACTGCGTCGCACTCAGCGAGCAGCTCACGTCCGCGGATTGTAAATAGGCCCGGATCTCCCGGGCCGGCGCCCACGAGATAAACGACCCCTCGCCGGACACCGGCCTGGTTAGGGACCACGACTCGCTCTCGCCTCCCCGTTTTCGGCCGCGCGAAGCTGCGCGCGGACGCGTTTGGCGCGCCACCAGAGCACGATCGCGTATGCACCGTAGGCTACGATGACCCACGTGTACGCAATCCGGTAATAAGCGGCGGTGTCGGGTGGTCCGGACTGCAGCGTCATCACGCGACTCCATTACTCTGGAGCGCCCGCAGCGCATCGCGATCCACGCCGTACCGGTACCGCGCGCCGATGAGTGACACGCAAAGTAGCGTACATGCTCCCCACATCGCGAAGAACGTGATGAGCATCTCGCTCGGCATGGACGGCTTGTCGGGCTTCAGGAGAATCGGCATGGGGTGAAGCGTGTTGAACAGGTAGACGCTGAGATGAATGAACGGGATCAACAGCGCGGCGAGAATGCCCAGCACCGCGGAGTATCGGGCCCGCATCGCTGCGTCGTCGACTGCCCCCCTCATCACCAGATAACCCGCGGTCAAAAACCACAGAAACAGCGTCAACGTTAGGCGCGCGTCCCACGTCCACCACGTGCCCCAGATCGGCTTCGCCCACAGCGGGCCCGTGGTGAGCACGACCGTGAGGAAAACGAGACCGACTTCCCCGGCGCTTTCCGCCAATCGATCAGCGCGCTCGTCGTGCAGCCAGAGATACACGATCGACATCAGTGCCACCACGCTGAGCGCGAGATAAGCGCTGATCGCCGCGGACACATGGACGTAATAAATCTTCTGCGCAGCGCCCTGAAGCGCTTCTATCGGCGTGAAATACACGGCACGCACGTACGCGGCGATCAGACTCAGTACCGCAACGACGAACAACCAATCGAACACCGGACGCTTATCCGAGCTCATTCCTCGAGAGTGAAAGGGAACGCGAGCGTACAGGCGAAAAGAAACACGAGATCGAACGCGATGAGAAGTTTCAAAAACGGCCACGCTTCAGCTGTCGGGCGCCCGGCGAGCAATGTCGACGTCGCCTGAGCCGCACCGTATACAACCGGCACGAAGAACGGTAGGCTGAGCATCGGCAACAGCAGTTCGGCGAGTCGCGTGTTCGCCGCCATCGCGCTGAATAACGTACCGACCGCGACGAGCCCCACAGCGGCGAGCAACGCGATCGCGAACAGTACCACCAGCATCCAACCGAACGGAAGATTGTAGAGCAGCGCCACCGCGGGAATGGTCACGAGCAGAATCCCCGTGACGAATACGAGGTTCGCGAGCGCCTTGCCGAGAAAGATCGCCTCGCGATCGATGGGTGATAGGAGCAAGCCGTCCATCGCGCGGTCTGCCTGCTCGACGCTGAACGACCGCTGAAGGCTGAGCAGCCCCGAAAACGTGAAAATCACCCAGAGCACGCCGGGGGCGAGATCCATCGCCGAGACCGCGGTGGAATCCCACGCGAAGTAGAAGATCGCGACGCCGAGAACCGCGAACACGAGCACGGCCAGAAATGCCGTGCGCGTTCGGAACTCGATCTTGAGGTCCTTGCGCGCAATCAGCCATGTCGCCAGAAGAAGGGTCGGTTTCACGCGGCCCCTCCGACGAGCTCCCGATATTCGTCAGCGTAGCTGGAGCTGTCCAACTCCTCGCGTCTCGTCAGGCGGAGCAATCGTCCGCCGTGCATGACCGCCGCGTGCGTCGCCAGCGCCAGACCTTCGCCGATGTTGTGCGTCACCAGAACCATCGTCGCGCCGTCGCCCTCCTTTCGAAGACGCTCGAGCGTCTCGGTGAGCGCCGCGGCGCCGAGTGCGTCAAGTCCCGTGTATGGCTCGTCGAGCAAGAGTACGCGGGGTCGATGCACGAGCGCTCGAGCGATGGACACGCGCTGCTGCAACCCACGGCTCAGGGCGCGCACGGGTGTCGCGGCGCGCTCGAGCACGCGCATCTCGCCTAGGACACGCTCCGTCGCATCGCGCACGTCAGTGACCGCGTAGAGACGCGCCGCCAACTCGATATTCTCACGCACGGTGAGCGCGCCGTAGAGCATACTTTGATGTGAGATGAAGCCGACGAGTCCTCGCGCCGCGGCGTCACCGCGGAGCGGCTCGCCGTTTATTCGCGCTGCGCCGGACGTGGGCTTGAGCAAGCCCGCCAGGAGGCGAAGTAGTGTCGTCTTACCAGCTCCGTTCGGACCGAAGAGCGCGAGACATTCCGCCGACTGCAGATCGAGCGACACGTCGCTCACCGCCCGCCGCCCGCTAAATGCGCGTGACAGCCGGTCGGCCTGGAGCACGCTCATGGCGCTGGCCGCCACGACAAAAGTGTCCCGAAAGTCATGGGCGAAAGATACCGATCGGTTGCGGGCACCGCCCTTGCCGCGCTGCACTTGTGGCGTCGCAGTATGCCCCTAGACTCTAGGCCCTAGCCCTTAGCCCTCTTTTCCGTGACTGACATCGACGTCCTGCTCCAAGAGAATCGAAAGTTC
>JANWKK010000206.1 GCA_025451425.1 Gemmatimonadaceae bacterium | reverse complement strand
CACCGGCACGGTCGGCAGGCCGCCGTTGAACTTGTGCCAACTCGTGCCGCGATCGAGCGAGACGTACGCCGACCGCGACGTTCCGACGTAGAGCAAGTCGCGGTTATAAGGATCCTCACGCACGACGAGCACGAAGTCAGCAGGACTGTCGTGTGGCAGGCCGCCCGCTAGTGATCTGAAGGTCTTACCGGCGTCGTGGGTGACATAGACATACGGTGTGAAGTCGTTCCAGCGGTGATTGTCGAACGTGATGTAGAACGTGGTCGTATCGAAGTGCGAAGGCTCGATCCGGCTCACGTACACATCTCCCGTCGGCAAGCCCGCGAAGCGCGACGTCGGAATCTGCTGCCACGACGAGCCGTCGTTCTCCGTCGTCCACACGTTGCCGTCGTCCGTGCCGGCATAGAGGAAGCCCGGCCGCACATACGATTCCGAGAGCGCGACGACGGTGCCATAGGTTTCTGCGCCCGTCGCGTCGAGCGAGATGCCGCCCGTCTTGTTCATGCTTGTGTCGATCCGGCCGAGGTTCCCCTTCGAGAGATCCGGCGAGATCGGATACAGATTGTCGCCACGCTGCGTGGACTTGAGCACGCGGTTGCCACCGATGTAGAACACGTCCGCGTTATGCGGCGACAGGAAGTACGGCGTCTCCCAATTGAAGCGGAGATCGAGCTTGGTCGAGTCGGCTTTCTGCTGCGCGCGATACGTGGCGATGCGCGTGGACTGCTCCTTCGTCGCTGGGGAGTTGGTGTCGCCGCGCGTGATGAGGATCGAATCCTCGAGTGTCTGGTACAGCGGGCGCCACGACGGCTTCACGAGCGACGTGCGCTCACCCGTCCTGAGGTTCAGCCGCGAGACGTTTCCGCCCTGCGACTCGCCCCACACGACCCACGGCTCGGTTGGATGTTGCGCAGTGTAGAAGCCGTCGCCGCCGGAGATCGTGAACCAGTAGGCGTTCGTCACCGGGCCGTTCGTGCGGCGACTCGGGCCACACCAGGCGCCGTTGTCTTGCGCTCCGCTACAGACATTGTACGGCACCTCGAAGTCGTAACTCACGTCGTAGAACTGCCCGATCGGCAGGTTCGCGGGGAAATCGAAGTTGCCGCCGCCATCCCAGGTGATCGAGATGCCGCCGTCGTCACCGACGATGAAGTGATCCGGATCGCCTGGATCGATCCACATCGCGTGATGATCGACGTGAATGCCCTGCGTTGCCTGACGCGCGGTCTTGCCGCCGTCGGTCGTGACGAGGACCGGCGTCGACGAGAACCACACGTGGTCGGAATTCCGAGGATCGACGCGAACCTGCGAGTAGTAGAACGGCCGAGTGTCGGCGTCGTTCATCTTTTCCCAGGTCTTGCCGCCGTCCTTCGTGCGGTAGAGGCCGTTGCCAAGCTTCTGACGCTTCGCGCCCGGCGCAGCCTTCTGGCCGCGGATCGAATCAGCTTCGACCATCGCGTATACGATGTCGGAGTTGCCGGCGAAGATCGAGAAATTGATGCGCCCTTTCTGCGTCTCGGGGAAGCCGCCGCCCTTGATCTCGGTCCACGTGTTGCCGGCGTCAGTGGACTTCCACAGGCCGGAGCCGGGGCCGCCAGACGTGAGGAAGTACGGACCACGCACGCGCTGCCAGCTTGACGCCCAGATCACGTTCGGATTCTTGGGGTCGATGCCGATGTCGATAAAGCCCGTTTTGTCGTTGATGAACTTCACGAGCTTCCACGTCGCGCCGCCGTCCTCGGTCTTATAGACACCACGCTCCGGATTTGATTTCCAGGCAGCGCCTAACGCAGCGACGTAGACGATGTTCGGGTTCGTTGGATTGACGACGATGCGGCCAATGTGCTGAGTCTTCTCGAGGCCCATCAACTTCCACGTCAGACCGCCGTCGGTGGATTTGTAGATCCCGGCGCCCGGCTCGATGGTGTTTCGAGAGTTCTGCTCGCCCGTGCCTGCCCAGACCTGCTGCGTGTCCGAAGGCGCGATCGCGAGGGCGCCCATGGCGACGACGGGATAGTTGTCGAAGACGGGACGGAACGTGACGCCGGTGTTGGTGGTCTTCCAGATGCCGCCGCCTGCGGTGGCGACGAAGAAGGTCTTCGATGGGCTGGGGATGCCGGCGATATCAGCGACGCGCCCCTCGAAGTTGGCTGGTCCGACGGTTCGCCAGTGGAAACCGGCGAGTGTGAGGGAATCGAGAGTCTGTGCCTCAGCGGCGATCGCAACGCTCGTGAGGGCGATGCCGGCGAGTAGTGGAAGGATTCGGGAACGATGCATACGCACTCCCAAGGGGTGGGACGGATGGAGTGGAAACGATACTGTTACGGAGCGTCCGCGGGGAGTGTTGAAGACCCGGTTTAGCGGGGCCGTTTTGGTGTAAGCTCTGGCGGGCGCGCCGGTCCCCTCCGTATTGTGCGGCACTCCCGCCGACCTCAATGTCCCAGCCTTCCGTTCTAATAGCGTCGCCATAACGCGTACCCTCACCAACGCCCCACACAAACACGCTCGAGGAGGACAGCACGATGTTCCGCGCTCGTAGTGCAAAGGCTGCCGCTTTGGTGCTCGCTTCGGTCGCCGGAATGGCGATCACACACGCCGCCGCTGCGCAGTCCGCTAAGCGCCCGATGACAATCGACGACATGATGGCGCTCAAGAATGTCGGACAACCCGCCATCTCGCCGAACGGCTCTCTCATCGTGTACGGGGTGAGTGCATGGGAGCATCCCAGCGCCAATACCGCAAAGGGCGACACGGCGCTCGGCGACAAACACGAGGTGAGATCGCACCTCTGGCTCGTCCCCACCGACGGATCGCGTCCCGCGCGACAGATCACCTTCAGCGAGCGCGGCGAGTCGCAGCCCCAGTGGTCACCGGACGGTTCAGCGATCGTTTTTCTGTCGGCACGCGGCGCGGCGGCTGGCGACGAACAGCCACGCCCAGAAATCCATGTACTGCACCTCGATGGCGGCGAGGCGGAGAAGATCACGAACGCCAAAGAAGGCGTCACTGGATTCAGCTGGTCGCCCGATGGCAAGCGCATCGCCTTCCTGAGCGTTGACTCGCTGTCGAAGACGACCGACGCCGCGCGTAAGCGCCGAGACGACCCGCAGGTCTACGAGGGCGACTTCCGCCTCTCGCACGTGTGGGTCGTAGACGTCGCGACCAAGAAGGAGAACGAGCTCGTCCACACGGCGGAGTTCACCGTGCGTGGTGCACCGAGCTGGTCTCCCGATTCGCGGCGCATCGCCTACGTCACGACGCCATCGACACTCCTCCGCGACGAGCGCCGGAATGCGTTCATTGTCGATGCGACGACTGGCGCGCCGGAGCGCATCGAGGCTGGCGCCGCTGTGCAAGGGACGCCGGTGTGGTCGCCAGACGGACGCACACTTGCGCTCGAGACGCTGCGGCAGACGCACCCGATGGTCCCTGACAGCATGCAGTGGCGCGAGATCCTGAACTCGCATCTCGAGCTGTACGACGTCGCGGCCAAGCACAGCCGCGACGTGAGCGCCGGCTTCGACAACTCGCCGGGCGCGATGACGTGGAGCCCTGATGGAAAATCGCTGTACTTCACCTCGGGCGACCGAGTGTACTCGAGCGTCTTCCGCTTCGACGTAGCGAGCGGCAAGTACGCGCAGCTCAGCCAGCGCGAGATCATTCGCGGTGTGTCCTTCGACAAGGCCGGCACGCGCGCGGCCTTCGTCATCGATTCGCCGATGTCGGCTGGCGATGTCTATTCGTCCGACGCGAGCTTCGCTTCGACGCGAAAACTGACGGAGGTCAACCCGCAGCTCGCCAACATCGCGTTAGGCGAGAGCGAAGCCGTCACCTGGAAGAGCTCCGACGGCCAGGAGGTCGAGGGCGTGCTGCTCAAGCCCGTCGGCTACCGCGCGGGCCAGCGCTACCCGCTGCTCGTTGACATCCACGGTGGTCCGACCGGAGCGCACAACATCGGCTTCAAGGCGAACTGGGGGTCGCCGGGACAGTTCTGGGCGGGTCAGGGATGGGCGGTGCTATATCCGAATCCGCGCGGCTCGACGGGCTATGGAGAGAAATTCATGCGCGGCAACGTCCCGGATTGGGGTGGCGGTGACTACCGCGACATTATGTCGGGCGTGGACGCGATGGTCGCGCGCGGCATCGCCGACGGCGACAAGCTCGCGGTGAGCGGATGGAGCTACGGCGGCTACATGACGAGCTGGGTGGTGACGCAGACGAATCGCTTCAAGGCGGCGATGGAAGGCGCGGGGCTGACGGATCTCGTGAGCATGTACGGCACGACGGACATCCCGGGCTACATCGCGTCGTTCTTCAACGGAGTGCCGAACAAGCAGACGATGGAGTTCTACCGCCAGCGCTCGGCGATCACGTTCGTGGACAACGTGACGACTCCCCTGCTCATTCTTCACGGTGGCAACGACGGGCGCGTTCCGATCGGCCAGCCGATGGAGTACTTCCGCGCGCTCAAGGATCGTGGGAAGACGGTGCAGCTGGTCTTCTATCCGCGCGAGGGCCACGGGTTCAGCGAATACTATCACCAGATGGACAAGGTTCGCCGCGAGTTCGATTGGATCAATCGGTACACGTTAGGCACACCGAAGTCAGTTTCGTCACGGTAGTGGCGAGTCGCTAGTGGTATGAAGTAAAATTAACGTGTATAATAATCAGTGGAGTGATATGTTAGGCACCATGCCACTCCCCATTCGCGTAACCGAACTGCGGCGCGGTGAGCGAGCGTTGCTCGAGCAGTGGACTCGAGCGCGGACGACGCCGCGTCGGGTCGTTGAGCGCGCGCGGATCGTCCTCGCCTCGGCCGATGGCCACGGCGGCGACGCGATTTGCGCGATGCTCGACGTCTCTCGGCCGACGGTCAGTCGCTGGTTGGATCGCTACGACGCCGAAGGGGCCGCCGGATTGGTCGCCGATCGCCCGCGTTCGGGTCGCCCGAAGCGGATTACGCCGACGCAGGAGGCCGCGATCATCGACGCCACGCTGCACACCGCGCCGCCCGATGGCGGCACGCACTGGAGTAGCCGCCTCATGGCCGCGCAGGCCCAGGTCCATCAGACCAGCGTCGCGCGCATTTGGCGCGCGCACGGCATCAAGCCGCATCGGGTCGAGACGTTCAAGGTGTCGACCGATCCGGACTTCCTGCCGAAGCTGCGCGACGTCGTGGGGCTGTACGTCGATCCGCCCAAGCGCGCCGTCGTGTTTTCGGTCGATGAGAAAAGTCAAATCCAGGCGCTGAATCGGACACAGCCCGGGTTGCCGCTCAAGAAAGGCCGAGCCGGCACGATGACGCACGACTACGAGCGCCACGGCACCACGACGTTGTTTGCCGCACTCGACGTCGCGACGGGCCGCATCGAGCATGACTGCCTGCCGCGCCATCGGCGCGATGAGTTTCTCAAGTTTATGACCCGGCTCGAACGCCGGGTGCCGCCAGGGCTCAGCATCCATGTGATTCTCGACAACTATGCGACGCACAAGACGCCCGAAGTGCAGGCGTGGCTTCGTCGTCACCCGCGCGTTCATTTTCACTTCGTTCCCACGTCGGCCTCGTGGCTCAATCTGGTCGAACGCTTCTTTAGTGAACTCACCACCCGCCAACTCCGGCGGCTCGCCGTGACGTCCGTTCAGGAACTCGAACGCGCCATCAACCAGTACATCGCCCATCGCAACGCGGAGCCGAAGCCGTTCACGTGGACTGCCTCGGTTCGTTCCATCCTCGCCAAAGTCAAGAAAGCGAACGAGACTTTGGCTTCGCTACACTAGTGACGAGTGGCGAGTAAATCAGAGGGCCCACGGCTCGCGGTGGGCCAGTCCTTTTCTCTTTCGCCACTTATTACCCGCCACTCGCAACAAGAAAGCCCCAGAATGCAACTGTACGCTGCTTGCGTCATGCCTGGCGCCCGCGCGCCGCTCGAGATCCGCGAGCTACCTGCTCCCGATCTCGAACCGGGTGCCGCGCTCCTCCATACGATGTACTCTGAGGTGTGCGGCACCGACGTGCACCTCCACCACGGCCGACTCGACGTTCCTTTCCCGATCATCCCAGGCCACGTCTCGGTCGGTGTGGTGGCCGAGTCT
>JANWKK010000205.1 GCA_025451425.1 Gemmatimonadaceae bacterium | reverse complement strand
TTCCGAACACGGTCGTTAAGCCCTACAGCGCCGATGGTACTCCGCTCGAGAGAGCGCGGGAGAGTAGGCCACCGCCGGCTTCTCATTCGACAACGCCTTCGCACTCCGTGCGAGGGCGTTCGTCATTCTGGCTACCCAGCGCCTCGGCAATGTACGAATCTTGCCTCTGGGATCCTCAATGCGCTCGACCCTCGCCATCGCTGCCGGGATTTTCACCGGCGCCTTCCTCATGCGCGAACGACATCGTCGCGCTGCAGCGGAGCGATTCGCCGCCGCAAACATGGAAGCGCTTCTGAATGCCATCGACGCGAACGATTCACAGACCGGCGCGCATGTGCGGCGAGTTGCTGCCTACGCCCTCGTCATCGCGGACGCAATGCAGCTCGACGACGACCATACGAGAAAGGTCGTCGAGCATGTCGCGCTCTTTCACGACATCGGAAAGATTCATGAGGCGCTCTTCGACATCATCCACGAGGAGACACACCTCAGCCCCGAAGAGTGGCGCGCCATCTTCACACATCCGGAGCGCGGCGCCGAAGTGCTCGCGCCCCTCACACCGTTTTATCCCGATCTCGCCGAGGGAGTGCTCGCACACCATGAACGGTGGGACGGAACCGGATACCCGAAGGGAATACGCGGCGATCGGATTCCGCTATCCGCACGAATCGTAATGCTCGCCGATACGTTCGACGCGGTCACGCACCATCGGCGCTATCGAGATGGACGCGGCGCCAAATACGCCGCCGACATCATCGCATCTGGTCGCGGTACGCAGTTCGATCCGGAACTCGTCGATCTGATGCTCTTGCCGCCCGTGTTCGAACAGATCGTCGCGCAGGAACGCGCCTTTCACCGAGAACCGCGGAAGAGCCGGCACGAACGACGACGTGGCGAGCGTGAGTCGGATACGCCCGATGTCACGTTCCGATGGCGGAACGAAGCGCGCGAGCAGCCTGCTCAGGATCTGGCGACCCAAAGATCCCGGTGATCAACGCTACACCGCAGGCACCCGCGCGAACCGCCTCACCCGCGGTCGTCGACGTGATGCCGCCGATCGCTACCGCCGGCATGGCGGTCTCTCGAGCCAGACGTTCGAATTCACTAATCCCGAGCACGGCATTGGGCCGGCGATCGTTGGCTGGAAATACGGGCCCGACGGCGACGTAATCGGCGCCTGTCGCGTGCTGCAAGTCAGCGTCGTTCGCCGCTGATCTGCCGATGAGGAATTTCTCTCCGGCAATGCGACGAGCATCAGCACTCGAGAAATCGTGCACGCCGAGATGAACGCCCGCCGCCCCCGCCGCGAGCGCGGCATCGACGCGGCCGTGCACGACGATCGGGATGTCGAGAGCGGTGACGAGTGCTCGCGCAACGGCGGCGACCGTGCGCGCACCCTCGTCAGGCAAACGGAGTTGAATCATCGTGGCTCCGCCGCGTCGAGCCGCCCGAGCCCGAAGGACCAATCCGTCGACGCCGTCGCGCAGATTGTCCGTGATCGCAATCAATCGCAGCGCGTCGGACGTGGGCACCGTGCTTGTCCTCAACGAGCCCGTGGGCGACGATGCGCGGTGTCGGCGGGACCGGAGTCGTGCTTCGCCGCCGTGGTCAGCGAATCCCACGCGCGGCGAGCAAGCCGGCGCGCGGTTTCGTGACTTGCAAAGTCGCTCCGGAACTCATGGTGCCCGTCCGGAAGAGCGACGAAATACTTGTAGGGCACATTCGCTGGATAGAGTGCGGCGAGAATGCTCGCGCGGCCAGGCGATGCCACCGGACCGGGCGGGAGGCCGGCATGCTTGTACGTGTTGTACGCGGACTCGACCTCGAGATGCTTGTACAGTACTCGATTCTGGTGCTCACCGAGCGCGTACTGGACGGTCGGATCCGCCTGGAGCAGCATGTGGTCGCGGAGCCGATTCATGTATACCGCGGCAATGACGGGACGCTCCTCTGATAAGCGAGCCTCCTTCTCGACGATGGATGCCAACGTCATCACATCATGACGTGACAACCCGATGGTGTCGAGACGCATCGTCCACTCCGGTTGCCACACTTGCTCGAAACGTCGAATCCCCATCGCGATCGCCGTGTGGGCACTCGTTTGTGCGGGAAAAATGTACGTGTCGGGAAACACGTATCCTTCAACGGTTTCGGTGGGAATGCCTAGTTGATGGAGAAACGCGGTATCGCGAACGGCTGCCTGAAGCGATTCGGCCGGGATTGCGAGCTTCGTCGCGAACAGCGGAATGATCTGCGACAACGAGTACCCCTCGGGGATGGTCACCGAGTGCACCATTCCCTTGCCACCACGAATCGCATCGAGCGTCACGGAGTATCCGCTGTTTCGACGCAGCAGGTACGTGCCTGTCTTGATGTCACGATCGTCGCGGCGTATGAGCGCATAGATGCGAAAAAGGCGCGCGGAGCCGATGACACCGGCACGAGCCAGCGAGTCGGTGGCGGCGCCTAACGACGATCCCGCGGGGATCGTCACGCGTACCGGTTTGCCATTGCCCCGGCCACAAGCGGACGCGGCGATCGCAATCGCGATTGTCCATCGCGCGCAGCGTCGATGCCATGCAGCAGAGCCGTGTGCGTCAGCCTTCACGAGCGAGTGCCTGTTGCAAGAGGATGGTTGCGGCAAGTGCATCGACCTCTCCTTTTCGCTGTCGCGTCGAGCCGCCCATCTCGCGTATTGCTCGGAGCGCTGCCGCCGTGCTGTACCGCTCATCGATCAATTCAACGGGCAACCCCGTTCGGCGCTGCAAGCCTTCGGCGACGCGCCGCACCTCCGTCGCCCGATCCGTGTCCTCCCCATTCTCGTCGAGCGGCAATCCGACGACGAACCCACGCGCTTCGAGCGCCGTCGCTCGGCGAATGATCTCCGCGATCGGTGGACGCTTCCCGGCACGCCGTGCAATGAATCCAGCGGGCGAAGCAATGATGCCCATCGGATCGCTGATCGCGAGCCCAATACGTCGCTCGCCATAATCGACGGCCAGCAGCCGACCACGGTCACGGCTCACGAAACGAAATGTAGATGTGATCGAGCGAGCGATCGACACGCGGCGTAGCCGCGGGGCATCACGTGCCCTGTACCATCTGCTGGAAGAACTCTCGGTTGTTGCCCGACCGGGCCATTTGCTTGAGCAGAAACTCAATGGCGTCGGTCTCCGGCATATCGGACAGGAAGTTTCGGAGCAAATACACGCGGTTCAGCTCCTCCTGGTTCAAAAGCAACTCCTCGCGACGCGTGCCCGATCTGTTGATGTCGATCGCCGGGAACACGCGACGGTCGGCGATCTTGCGGTCGAGAATCAGCTCCATGTTGCCGGTGCCTTTGAACTCCTCGAAGATCACCTCGTCCATGCGCGACCCCGTGTCGACGAGCGCCGTGGCGACGATGGTGAGCGAGCCGCCTTCTTCCGTATTCCGCGCCGCACCGAAGAATCGCTTCGGCTTCTCGAGGGCTTTCGAATCCACGCCGCCGGACAGAATCTTTCCCGAGTTCTTGATGACGACGTTATGCGCACGCGCGAGGCGCGTGAGTGAATCCAGCAGGATGACCACGTCCTTGCCGTGCTCGACGAGTCGCTTCGCCTTCTCGATCACCATGTCGGCGACCTGTACGTGCCGATCCGGCGGCTCGTCGAAGGTCGAGCTGATGATCTCCGCGTTCACGTTCGCCTGAAAGTCCGTCACTTCCTCCGGACGTTCGTCGATCAACAGCACAATCAGCGCGACCTCAGGCTGATTCTCGCGAATCGCGTTGGCGATCTTTTGTAGAAGAATCGTTTTGCCCGCGCGGGGAGGCGACACGATCAAACCTCGCTGCCCCTTTCCGATCGGCGCGATGAGATCGACAACTCGCATGCTCAAATCGCCGTCTTCCGTTTCGAGGCGAAGCCTCCCTTCCGGATACTTCGGTCGCAGGTTGTCGAAGGGAATCCGCGACTTTGCTCGCTCGGGCTCGTCGCCGTTGATCGATTCGACTTTCAACAACGCGAGGTAGCGTTCCCACTCCTTCGGCGGACGCACCTGGCCACGCACTGTGTCTCCGGTACGGAGATCGAATCGCTTGATCTGCGAGGGCGAGACGTAGATGTCGTCGGGTCCGTAGAGGTAGTTCCAATCCTGGCTCCGCAGGAAGCCGTATCCTTCCGGCAACACCTCGAGGACACCGTCGCCGGTAAGCGTCTCGCCGCGATCGAGCAAACGTTGCTCGATGCGGAAGATTAGATCCTGCTTGCGTAATCCCGAGTCGTTCTCTGCTCCGAGCGTGTCGGCGAGCTCGCCGAGCTCCGAGGGAGACTTGCGCTTCAACTCAGCGATGTTCACGGACGAAATCGGCGACGGGAGCATGCCTCGCGCGGTATGCGCATGTTGCGCTTGAGGGCCTGGTGCGGCTGACGCAGGAGTCGTCGCGGAACGGCGCGCGCGATTCGGTGCGAAAGGGCGAATGAACCGGCACCGCATAGCGGTGCGCCGCCTGCTGCGGCGGATCGGGGGGCGGGGGCGAAGTCATGCGAAGCTATCGGCGCCAATCGGGAGGGTCAAGGGCGCCGAGCCCGATCAGAAATGAATGTAACGGAGTGGGTGCCGCTGAATGTCGGTCATGATGAGCGTCATCTCACGCTGCGTATTCGCCACCGCTTGGAGGAGCACGGAATCGGCGCGAATTCGGCCGATCGTTCCATTCGGTGACATCATCCGTGCGCGAACGATGTCGAGCTCGTTGCGAACGTCGGCGACTTCACGAGCGAGTGTGGAATCTCGGCGAAAGCGGCCGTACGAAGTGGTCGGACTTGCGATGAGTGTACGTATGGAATCGGCCTGCGCCATAGCCCGCCTCGCGCGATCGCTCAGGGACGGCTGAGCCAGCGCGAGACCGATTGTCCCCGTTGACTGTGAGAATCTCGAGGCGAAACGCCCGGCTCGAGATTGAGTGCGCTGAAGCTGCCTGCTGCCGTGCTCGATCGTAAACGCCCCGATTGTACCCTGTACGCCGTGCAACTCTTGATTGAGGACTTTGACGTTGTTGATTATTTCGGGAAACTGTCGTGAGGCAATGGCGAACTCAGAGGTGACGGTCTCGAGATCGGGTTGCGGCAGCGCGCGAATGGTGTCGCGTGGCCTTACGATGCGCGATTCGGTCGTCCCGATCGAGAGGTAGACCACGGGTGCGCCAATGAGTGTTCCACCCGACCGAACCTGCGCGCTGGAGTTGACTCGGATGCCTTGACGCGCGCTCGAGAGAATGTCCATGTCGATCAGCACGCGATTCGAGTCCGAGGCACTCGGCGGCAGGAAGCGCACGTCCTTGACGACGCCCACCTTTTGTCCGCCGAGCCAGACTTCGGAGTTGTGAATGATGCCGCGCGCCTCGGCGGTGACGGCGAACAGACGGAAGGTGGCCCCGTGCAGAGTGCCGACGCGCGCGAACACGAGCACGACGAGTCCAACGCCAGCGACTACGGCGAGTGAAATGAGACCGATAACGAGGTCTCTCCAGCTTGTGCGACGCGGCATTAATAGCCTGCGATACGTGATCGGGATCGGGGATGCACAGTTGGGCTGGGCAAGCCTCGGACCAACGTGTGGGGCGCTCGGAGCGCGGTTCCGCGGCGAGTCATCGCCACGGGCGGTCCCAGTCGTCCCGTACACGAGGCGGGGAGGAACTGCAGGCCTCAAAGGCGCGCGCGACAGGATTCGAACCTGTGACCTTCGGCTCCGGAGGCCGACGCTCTATCCAGCTGAGCTACGCGCGCAGCGTACCTGTCTTCGCTCGGAAAGGTATCAGACGTCAGAACGGGGGTCAACGCGCGACCGCTCCCGCGGGCCGGAGCGAGAGGGGACGACGTCGGTTTTGCGGTGAGAGAATCGTTAGGTTCGCCCCCGAGCGAATCGTTAGGTAAGAGCACGGAAAAGAAACGAGCCCCAGGGGCGCCGGATCAGCGCCGGTGGGACTCGTTCGATGGTCGGGGCGACTGGATTTGAACCAGCGACCTCCTGCTCCCGAAGCAGGCGCTCTACCGGGCTAAGCTACGCCCCGCCGAACCGGCGTACGACCGCGGGTCGCACGACGCGCCCGGAAGGACTCGAACCTCCAACCTTCTGATCCGTAGTCAGATGCTCTATCCAATTGAGCTACGGGCGCCGATTTCTCGTAGCGACCGCGGAAAGCGGCGCACGGTGCACGACAATGCGTCTGAGCGGCGCGTCGTTGTGCAGTCTCGGAAAGTAGGCGCCAGCGAAAACGCCGTCAAGCGCAAGGACTTGCGCGCGAGAGTAGTTTCCCACGCGTCTGCACTCTCGCTCGCTGGCGTCGAGCGGTGTCGAGTCGTTTGCGCTGCCGGATGCTCGCGCGTTTTCGCCAAGAACTTCACCGCGAATGTGAGTCGCCACACAGCGAAAAGAAAAAGCCGCAGCGATGTTCGCTGCGGCCATGGGCGGTACAAGACTCGAACTTGTGACCTCCACGATGTCAACGTGGCGCTCTAACCAACTGAGCTAACCGCCCTCGCTGGACACAGGTCCGTCAAAACCATGCTCCCAACATCCACCGCGAGAGCGGGAAACGGGACTCGAACCCGCGACCCCAACCTTGGCAAGGTTGTGCTCTACCAACTGAGCTATTCCCGCAACTGTTGTCCTGAGTGTTTCAGCTCGGAAGCGACTCGCGCGCCTGGCAGACCCAAACGCTAGCGGGTCCAACCGGCGC
>JANWKK010000204.1 GCA_025451425.1 Gemmatimonadaceae bacterium | reverse complement strand
TTCCGAACACGGTCGTTAAGCCCTACAGCGCCGATGGTACTCCGCTCGAGAGAGCGCGGGAGAGTAGGCCACCGCCGGCTTCTCATTCGACAACGCCTTCGCACTCCGTGCGAGGGCGTTCGTCATTTCAACACCGCGCCCTGCGGTAACTTTGCCCAATGACTCGCGCCGGTATCGTCACCGTGGCAGGAATGCCTAACGCGGGCAAATCGACGCTGCTCAATCGCCTCATCGGCCAGAAGCTGAGCATCGTCAGCGCAAAGCCGCAGTCGACGCGAGATCGCATCGTCGGCATTCGCACGGAAAAGGACGTGCAGATGATCGTGCTCGACACGCCCGGACTGCTGAATCCGGCCTATCCGCTTCAGCACGCGATGCGCGCGACTTCGATGCAGGCAGTCCAGGAGGCGGATGTCATTATTCACCTCGTCGACGGAACGGACGACAGTGCGACAATGTCGTTCTCGGAGGCCGCAGGGCTCGAGTCGGCGCCGCGGGCGCCCGTCGTGCTCGCGCTGAATAAGGTCGACACGCTCTCGAGCGAGCGCCGCTCGCGCCTCCAAGAGCAATATCCATATGCCCATCTCATATCGGCGGTCACAGGAGAGGGCCTCGATCGGCTCGTTGCGGCAACTGAGCAGCTCCTTCCCGAAAGTCCCTTTCTCTATCCTGATGACGAGATCAGCACGCAGGCCGTGCGATTCTTCGTCAGCGAACTGATTCGCGAGACGGCCCTCGAACAGTTACAGGACGAGGTGCCGTACAGTGTGGCGAGCGCGGTGGAGGAATACCGAGAGGGCAGGAAGCCTCTCTATGTTCGCGCCGTGCTTTACGTCGAGCGCGAGAGCCAGAAACGCATTCTCATCGGCGCCAAGGGCGATCGCATTCGCGAGATCGGCCGTGCGGCCCGAATGAAGATCGAGGAGTTGGTTGGCGAGCCCGTGTACCTCGATCTGTGGGTGAAGGTTTTGTCGAACTGGCGAAAGAGCGCCACGGCACTTCGTCGTCTTGGCTACCAACTTCCAAAGGAGCGAACGAAATGAGCCTGTCTCAACAATTGCTCGAAATCCTGGTCTGCCCGAAATGCAAGGGCGCGCTCGAGTACCGAGAGAAAGAGTCAGTGCTGGTGTGTCACTCGTGCCGACTGAGCTATCCGGTTCGGGACGGCATTCCCGTCATGTTGATCGATGAGGCAACGGCCTTTTAGCGACGGTGGGGACCTGATCCCCGTTGGAGGCGAGTGCTGACAAACCGAAAGTTCATACGACGCTACGCATTGCTTGCTCGGTCGTCCATTTATGACCGTGGTTTTCCTGAGTAACGTTGACCGGCCTTAGAAAGGCCGTTCATGAACCACGCGGTAGTGGAGCCGTAGTCGGCAAGTTATACCGCTGTATAAGTTTGGACCGGTAATCCGCCTTCTTAGCGCGCCTGACGCAACGCAGTCGTCCTCTCTCGCTCGAACGTCTCTCCGCCTCTCCCCCGCGTGGCAAAGACCAACGCACTCGTCTACTCACCAGGCGGTGGCCAGCTGCCGGAGGCCCTTCGCCGCTGGCTGGCGGGATTGGCTGTGCCCATCATCAGCGTAGAGAACGGTGACGAACTCATGGCGCTAGCGCTTCGGGGGCGGCCGCGTGTTGTCGCATTCGACGCCCGCTGCCAGCAAGCCCCGATTCTCAACGCGCTCCGGCGGCTCAAGGGGGATTCATATACGGGCGTTGTCCCTTGCGTTGTGGTGACCTGCGAGAACGACGAAGCCTTCGCCGCCGCATTCACGGCTGGTGCCGACGAAGTCATGCGCGAAGGGATGGCCGCGGCCGAGTCGACGACTCGTCTCGATGCCATGCTGCGGAGATCGGACCGCGATCTCGTTGTGCATCCGTCGACTCGACTGCCTGGTGCCGTCGAGATCGAAGCAGAGATCACCCGTCGGCTCAGTGAGGGGAAGCTCTTTGCCACCTGCTACGCGGATCTCGACCATTTCAAGGAGTTCAACGACCGGTACTCGTATCACGAAGGTGATCGCGTCATTCGCATCCTCGCGAAGATTCTGCACGACATCGTCAAGGGCTTATGCTTGGACGAGGGATTCGTCGGGCACATCGGTGGCGACGATTTCATCTTCATCATCCCGGTCGGAAGCGTCAGTGAAGCGTGCTCCGAGGTCGTCGAGGTATTCGACACGTTGATCCCCTATCAATATTCGGAGCAGGATCGCCGAGCTGGCTATTTTTTTGGGAAGGATCGTCGAGGACAGCTGCATCGAGTGCCGCTCATGACTGTGTCGATCGGCGTGGTGACAAACGAGCGGCGACATTTCACGCACGCGGCGCAAGTGAGTGAACTAGCAACAGAAATGAAGAGCTACGCGAAGACTCTTCCTGGTTCGGTCTTCTCGATCGACCGGCGACAGGATGCAACGCCTGGCACGAGCCAACCGATCGCCGTGCGACCCGATAAGATCACCGCGACGGAGGGCAAGTGAACGTCTCCTGCCCCGAGTGCCGCTCGATCTTTCGCGTTGATCCGGCAAAGCTGCCTCCGACGGCGGTGCGGGCGCGTTGCTCCGTGTGTGGCGGCGTCATAACGATCTCGGCGGGCTCGTCGATCGAAGATGAGTTTTCTTCAAACTCAGCTCCCGCGACGAATACGACACGATCAACGGAGCTCGAGGACGAGATGGCTGCTCAACGAGCCAATGCCGCTCTCGCCGCAGCGCTGCTCGATACGTCCGAGCCGGCGCGCGTGCCGAAGGGACCGACGCCCGCGCCGAGCGCCATGCCGGCTGTGATCCCCGAGCCGAATCACGCGCCGCCGCCGTCGCTGGCTGTCGAGAGAGTGCCGATGGCCAAGCCATCGATCGCGTCGCCACAACCGGTACAACAGACGCCCCAGCCAACTGCTGGGCGGCCGATGCTGTTTCCGCCTCGACCGATGATGCCAAGCAGCGCTCCGACCGCGGCACGGCCTATTGTTGCGCCGCGACCATCGGCGCCCACCACTGCGCCAGCGCAGCAGAACTCGGCGCCGCGCACGAGCGCGCCGAATCTCGCACTGCCACAGGCGACGAGCGCAGCGACGGTCCCTTCGCCGGCACCCGCGGCGCCACGTCCCGCGGCGCCAAGCGCGGCAGCGTCAGGTGCAGCAACCGGAACGAGAACGCCGATCAATCCATTCCTCGCAAATGATCCTCACGCGAAAGCGAGGCGACTTGCGAGAGCGCTCGTGTCCGATCTCGTGACGTACTTTCCGCAAAAGCGGCAGGAAGGCTTGCGCGACGGTACGTTGAAGCAGTTGTTCAAGGATGAGATTCAAAAGAGCTACGAGGAGTATGTTCAACAGGTGGGACGCGAGTTCTCGGAGACGACACCGCACTTTCAGGACGCTTTGAACGATCTGCTCGCCGGCGGACAGAAAGTGTTTTAATCATGCATCGGGGTAGTTACCTGCATCGAGCGGCGCTATCTTGCGTGAGTCCGCAGTCATGTGTCGAGCCGTCCGCTGATCCGCGGACGGCTCGTGTCGTAAGTGAATCCACGAGGACGAAAATGGCGGAGACCGAACGAGCGAAAGCACTGCGTGAGGAGGCCGAGAGGCTGGCCGAATTGCGGAGGTATCTTTGACGTCGACGTGAAGCGTGCGAGCCTAACGAGACTCGAAGCACGCATGGCAGAGCCTGGGTTCTGGAACGATCAGCAGACGGCTCAGGCTGTCGTGCAGGAAATGAAGGCGCTCAAAGGATGGACGGATCCGTTCGAGAAGATCGAGGGCCGCGTTGCCAGCGCGCAGGATCTCGAGGGCTTATTGGCGTCGGATCCGGACGACGAGATGTCGCGCGAGTTGGACGCTGAAATCGCGTCAGTCTCCAGGGATCTCGAGGCATTGCGACTGCGTTCGTTGCTCTCGGGTCCCGATGATTTTCGTGATGCGCAATTGGAGATCAGCGCCGGCGCGGGCGGTACAGAAGCTCAGGATTGGGCGGAGATGCTGCTTCGCATGTACACGCGGTGGGCTGATCGCAAGGGTTACACGTATGAGACGCTGGATATGAGCGAGGGGGAGGAGGCTGGAATCAAAGGAGGCGTCATCGAGATCAAAGGGCCGTACGCATTCGGCTTCTTGAAGGCGGAGACGGGAGTGCACCGCCTCGTTCGCATCTCGCCCTTCGACGCGCAGGCTCGCCGACACACGAGCTTTGCATCAGTCTTCGTCTATCCCGTCGTGAACGAGGAGATCAACATCGAGATCCGCGACGAAGACATCAAGATGGATGTATATCGCGCGTCCGGCGCAGGCGGGCAGCATGTCAACAAGACTAGCTCTGCCGTACGCCTAACGCATATCCCGTCGGGGATCGTCGTCGCCTCGCAGCAGGAGCGTTCTCAGCACAAGAACCGACAGACCGCACTCAAGATGCTGAAGAACCGGCTGTATCAGCTCGAGGCGGAACGCCAGGCGAAAAAGAAGGCCGAGCTCGACGCGACAAAATCGGATGTCACGTTTGGGAGTCAGATTCGCAGTTATGTCTTTCAACCGTATACGATGGTGAACGACCATCGTACGGAGTTGAAGATTCCAGACGTGCAGCGCGTGATGGACGGCGATATCGACCCGTTCATCGAGGCGTATCTGCGCGAATTCGGAAAGCGTGGCGCGGGCGGGAGCGCCGCCGCGTGAGCGAAGATCTCAACTTCGTCCAGAAGGCGCGGCGCGAAAAGCTCGACGCGCTCGTCGAGCAGGGGACGCAGCCGTTTGCCTATCGCTTCGACCGAACGCATAACGCCGCCGACGCCGTAGCGCTATATCCCGAGGGACAGGAAAGCGACGGGGACACCGTCCGCGTTGCGGGGCGGCTCGTCAGTTGGCGGTCGGCGGGAAAGACGGCATTTGCTCATCTCGCCGATTCATCTGGACGGATCCAGCTCTACTTTCGCCGCGATGTACTTGGTGACGACGTCTTCGCGCTGACGAAGCATTTCGATCTCGGCGACGTGATCGGGATCGAGGGGCCACTCTTTCGCACGCGCACCGGCGAGGTCACGATCCGTGTCGCGCAGGTTGAGATGCTCGCGAAGTCGCTTCGGCCGCTGCCATTCGGCAAGGAGGAGGTCGTCGACGGACAGGTCGTCCGACATTCCGGACTCACCGACGCCGAGCAGCGGTCGCGGCAGCGGTACGTCGATCTCGCAGTGCACCCTGAGGTGCGGTCGCTGTTCCGCGCGCGCTCGCGCATGATCACCTCGATTCGGTCGTATCTCGACGAGCTCGATTACCTCGAGGTCGAGACGCCGGTGTTGCAGCCGCTGTACGGCGGTGCGTACGCGCGACCGTTCGTGACGCACCACAACACGCTCGACATGCCGCTGTATCTGCGAATCGCTGATGAGCTCTATCTCAAGCGTCTCATCGTCGGTGGCCTCGATCGGGTGTATGAGATTGGACATGACTTTCGGAACGAGGGAATCGATCGCACGCACAATCCCGAGTTCACGATGCTCGAGTTTTACGAGGCATACGCCGATTACACGGTGATGATGGATCGCGTTGAGCGACTTCTGGGTTGCGCGGCGGAGGCAGTTCGGCGGGCACTTGGTCCAGATTCGCGCGTGCCGATGCTCAGACCGCCGTTTGCGCGGATCGAGTGGCTTCCCACGTTGAACTCGGCGCTTGGAATGGATGCGTTCGCGGCCGACGACGAAACGCTGCGGAACGCGGCGCGTCGTGCAGACGTAGAGCAAGTAGACACGCTCAGCCGTGTGAAGGTGCTGGACGAACTCTTTCAGGCGCTCGTGGAATCGAAGATCGAAACCCCGACTTTCGTGATCGATTATCCGGTGGAGCTGTCACCGCTGGCGAAGCCAAAGCGCGGCAATCCGAGACTCACCGAGCGGTTCGAGCTGTTCGCGGCCGGCAGGGAGCTTGCCAACGCGTTCAGTGAATTGAACGATCCGCTCGATCAACGCCGGCGTCTCGAGGCACAAGCGCGCCTTCGTGCGTCGGGTGACCTCGAGGCAGTCGGTGTCGACGAGGATTATTTGCGCGCGCTAGAGTACGGGATGCCGCCAACCGGTGGAGTCGGAATCGGCATCGATCGGTTGTTCATGTACCTCGCCGATGTCCCGAACATTCGGGATGTCATTCTCTTTCCGACGCTGCGGCCAGAATGAAACGGCTCGAGCTAGCCATCGCGTGGCGATACCTGCGGAGCCGTCGCGGCTCGCGATTGCTGTCGCTCATCAGCGTGATTGCGATCGGCGGCGTGATCGTCGGCGTGAGCGCGCTGATCGTGATCATCGGCGTGATGAATGGTCTGCAGAGCGATCTTCGTGACAAGATACTCATCGGTAGTCCCGACATCCGTGTGCTCACCTACGGTGAAGACATGTCGATGAGCAACTGGCAGCGTGAGCTGGAGCGGGTGCGGCGGATGAAACCGAACGTCGTGGCCGTGAGTCCGTTCGTGCACGGCCAAGCGGTCATCAACGGCGGCCATAAGTACAACGAGGCCGTGTTCTTCATGGGCATCGAGCCCGATCAGCCGGGGTTGGATCCGGTGACTCGCATTCGCACGACGGCTCGCGCGGGGAACTTCACGTTCGGTACGACCGACGGCAAACGGCGTGGTGTCGTTCTTGGCAGCCGGCTGGCTGAACGGCTCAACGTGACACCGGGCATCGACTCGATCACGATGATCACGGCGGGGAGCGGGAACATCGATCCCGTCACGGGAATGCCGGCCATTCACGCGGAGCGATTCGAGGTGACTGGAATCTTCGAGACGCAAATGTACGAGTACGACAACAGCTACGTGTTCATGTCGCTCGCGTCGGGGCAGCAGCTCGCACAGCTCGGGAACGCGGTCACGGGCCTCGAGGTACGAACGCGGACGCGAGCGGAAGCTCCCACCGTGGGGCGCGCAATCGAGGACACGCTTGGCTTTCCGTATCGCACGGAAGACTGGCAGGCACAGAACTCATCGCTGTTTCACGCGCTCAAGCTCGAGAAGTTCGGCATGACGTTCATCCTGCTTCTCATCGTCCTCGTGGCCGCATTCAATATCGTAAGCACGTTGACGATGGTAGTGACCGATAAAACGCGTGAAATCGGCATTCTGCGCGCCATGGGAATGCCCGCCCGATCGATACGCAGAATCTTCTTCGCGCAGGGGGTGGTAATCGGAATCGTCGGAACTTTCGCAGGACTTGTTTTGGGTCTCTTCGCGTCGGTCTTGATCGACCGATACAGGCTGATCGCACTAGACCCATCCGTCTACTTCATCGATCACTTGCCGGTCGCGACGCAGTTGTTCGATGTGGCGTCGATTGTACTTGCGAG
>JANWKK010000203.1 GCA_025451425.1 Gemmatimonadaceae bacterium | reverse complement strand
GGTTGTCGGCACGACCAAGTACACCTCACTGCGAGATTCGGCTCAGCCGATCATGTATTTCCCGCGCGCGCAGGAGTCAGCGGAGGCGCAGTACGTGTCGTTCGAGCTGCGGACGAACGGAGCGCCGGGTGACGTCGTTGCGGCCGCGACGAAAGCGCTCGCGGCGCTAAGTCCGCGCATCACGCTCGACTTCACGACCCTCGATCAGCAGGTCGCGCAGTCGCTGACACTGATGCGTTTGATCGCGACGCTCTCGGGCTTTTTCGGCGCGCTGGCCGTGTTGCTCGCAACGTTTGGTCTGTACGGCATCATGGCGTACAATGTCGCGCGACGACGGAACGAGATCGGCGTGCGGATCGCGCTCGGCGCGGAGCAATCGCGCGTGGTGCGCATGGTGCTGGGCGAAGTCTCGCGTGTCGTTCTGGCGGGGGCAGTAGTGGGCCTGCTGCGGTCGTTGGGGGTGACGCGATTGGTGGCCTCATTCCTGTACGGGGTGACACCGACGGACGCGGGGACGTTGAGTGGGTCGGTGGTGCTGCTCGCGGCGGTGGGTATTGCGGCGGCAGCAGTGCCGGCGTGGCGAGCGGCGAGGTTGGATCCGGTGGCGGCGTTGAGGGAGGAGTAGCACTGAGGGCTGAGGGTTGAGGGTTGAGGGCTGAGGGTTGCGTATTAGAGAACTCTAAATAACTTGCCCCCCCCCGCCCCCCGCCCCGCGGCGTGATACTGGACAAAGTCAACCTTTTTGCCGATTCTTGTCGGCATGACCAATCACGTTGCCGGCCGTGTCGCGAGGGTTCGGCGGTTCAATCGCTTTTATACGCGGCAGATCGGGGCGCTCAACCGCGGATTCCTCGATAGTGAGTATTCGCTCACGGACGTTCGGGTGCTCTACGAGCTACGCCATCGGGATCGTCTCACGGCGAGCGTGCTCGGCGAGGAGCTCGCGCTCGACGCGGCGTATCTGAGCCGCATCCTTCGAGAGCTCGAGCAGAAAGGGCTGCTCGTCAAAACGCGGTCGACGGCAGATCGCCGTCAAACTCATCTGCGCTTGAGCGCCAAGGGCCGTCGAGAGTTCGACGCGATCGAGGCACGACAGCACACGGCAGTCGCGAACATGCTCCAGAGACTTGCCGCGCCCGAGCAGCGGGACGTTGTCGAATCGATGCAGCGAATCGAGCGACTTCTCGAGCGTCCATGCGTCGTCGAGCCAGCATACACGCTGCGCGCGCCGCGGCCGGGCGACATCGGATGGATCGTGCACCGGCATGGCGCGTTGTACAACCAGGAGTATGGTTGGGACGAACAGTTCGAGGTCTTGGTGGCCGAGATCGCAGCCGATTTCGCAAAGCATCACGATCCGAAGCGGGAGCGCTGCTGGATCGCCGAGCATGAGGGGGAAGTCGTCGGCTCGATCTTCTGCGTGAAGAAGTCAAAGGCGGTCGCCAAGCTTCGGCTTCTGTATGTCGAGCCGTCGGCGCGCGGGATGGGCATCGGATCGAGGCTCGTCGACGAGTGCATCCGCTTCGCTCGTGAGGCAGGCTATCGCAAGATAACGCTCTGGACGCAGAGCTGTCTCGGTGCTGCGCGTCGCGTGTACGAACGTGCGGGCTTCGCGCTTGTAAGCGAAGAGGCCCACCACAGTTTCGGCGCCGCTCTCGTGGCGCAGACCTGGGAGTGCGACCTCTGAGCTTGTCATCCTGAGCGAAGCGAAGGACCTATTCTCCCTTGTTGCGAGTGTGCATCCGAGCAGGGACAGCAGATCCTTCGCTGCGCTCAGGATGACAGGGACAGGGTCAGGGCTGCGCGATCTCCGTCTTTGGAAAGAGCAGGGGTAGCGCGACGTCCGACGTGTACATGCAGCGCGCATTGTGGCCGCAGAGTGGGACGACAGCGACAACGTGGTGAGCGCCGAGTTTCTCGTTTACTAATCGCGCGAACGCTTCGCCGCGGGCGAGTCGCGTGGGGCCTTGGGCCATCGCGGCGCACGAGCCGTCGAAGCCCGCGAGCGGCAGAATGTCGAGCTGGCCGAGGAGATACGTCGTCGAGCGAGAGGCAAGCTGCTGACGGAGCTGGGCGTCGGTCTGCTTCGCCGAATAGCCGGTGTGATTGCGCAAGCCATACGGCCACTGGTCATAGGTCGTGCAGTTGCGCGCATCACGAAATGCTCGGAACAGCGACTCGTTCGGTGCGACCTCGGGGATGTAGCCGGGCGGATTGGACGTGATCGCGTATGCGGCATCGGTTGGACGCACGCTGTCGGGGTAGGCGTAGCTCGACGGATTCGCGACGACGTACGTCACCGGGACGCCGAGCTTGTCGTGGATCTGATTGGCCATCTCATACCGATTGACGACCTGACCGCCGGCGGAATGCCCGACCACGACGATAGCCTTGAGATTCGGGAAGAGATCCTTGCGCGCGACCTTGTGCAGGATCTCGTCGAGGAGATCGAACGAGGTGACTCCAGGATTGCTGTTGGCCGGACCACCGGAACGCCAGCTGTTGCAATTCCAGCTGATCTCGTTAGGTGCGAGGACATCGCGACATCCCGCGCCGTCATTCGACGCGAGGCGCGGAACGATGATGAGTGTGTTCTCGAATGCGTCGGCGAGAAAGCCCGCGGCAAGCGTTGACCGGAAGTAGTTGTCGGCGTCGCGAGCGGCGCCGTGGATGCTCACGAGAACGCGCGTGATCGCGTCATTGCGCTTGTCGAGTGCGTACGTGCGATAGACGAGCGATCGGCTCGGACCACCGCCGAGGACGATCCACTCGGTGCACGCGGAGCCCGCGACCAGACACGGCGTGACGGGCGCAGCGAACGATGGAGCCGAGACGATGACGCTTGCGACAAGCGCGCAGCTAATCAGACGAAACATTGGCTCTCCCGACTGAGGATCAGCGCTTCTGCCTGGGCATACCGCTGCTCGGAACGGGTTGCGCGGACTCCGGCACGAGCAGCGGCTCGATCTGGTCGGCCCGGAGGACCGCGGACTCCGGCACTTCGCGTGTCACACGGTCTTCAACGATAGAGACGAGCGCCGCGGCGACAAAGAGGCAACCACCTCCGATCATCACGAAGTAGAGCGGTATGTTCGGATTTCCGGCGCCGAAAAGCGCTCGCGAGATTGGACCAAAGGAGAGCGATGCCGTGATCTCTGGGAGTACGATGAAGAAGTTAAAAATTCCCATGTACACACCCATTCGCTCCGGCGGCAGCGCAGTAGACAGAATCGCATACGGCATGGAGAGTATCGACGCCCAGGCGATGCCGACGCCGATCATCGTCAACGGCAGAAGGTTGGGATTGTGAATCGCGTACAGCGACACAAGGCCGACTCCACCGCAGACGAGTGACAATGCGTGCACGGTCTTTCGACTCGTGGCGTTCGCCAAGATGGGAAGTCCCAAAGCAACGAACGCACACGTGAGGCTGTAAAAGGCGAAGGTGAAGCCGCCAGCCTCGATTCCTCGCGTGTACAACGCCGACTGCGGATCCGTTGCCCCGAACACGTGTCGCGCGACGGCGGGGACGAAGAAGAGCCACATGCAAAAGAGTCCGAGCCACGTGATGAACTGCACCAGGGCAAGCTGGCGCATCGTTGCCGGCATCGCACGCAGCGACTCGCCGATTTCACTCAGCAGCGGGCCGAGTCCGCGATGCTCGTGGCGATGGCGCTCAAAGGCCGCCATGTCGTCCGGTGGATATTCGCTCGTAGTAAACACGGTCCACAGCACCGCAAGCAAGAACACCACCGCGCCAACCTGGAACGAATACCGCACCGAAAGCGGAATTCCGCTCGCCGTACTGCCCGTGACGCCGAACTTAGCAAATACCCACGGCAGCGCGTTGGCGAAGCTTGCGCCGATGCCGATCATCAGCGACTGCATGACGAATCCCTGCGTCCGTTGCGAGACGGGAAGCTTGTCGGCAACGAAGGCGCGGAAGGGCTCCATCGAGATGTTGATGGACGCGTCGAGGACCCAGAGCAGGCTCGCGGCCATGAGCAGAGTGGTCGACGTCGGCATGACGAACAGCGCGATCGACGCGAGGATGGCGCCCGTGAGGAAATATGGGCGACGGCGGCCTAACGGGCCCCACGTTCGATCGCTCAGCGCGCCGATGATGGGCTGCACGAGGAGTCCAGTGAGGGGTGCCGCGAGCCAGAGTATCGGGACGCGATCGGGGCTGGCGCCAAGCCGTTCGTACACCGCCGACATGTTGGCGAGCTGCAATCCCCAACCGAACTGAATGCCCAGGAAGCCGAAGCTCATGTTGAGCATCTCGGCGGGGTTCAGACGTGGTCTCGGCGTCGCGGTCATGTGAGCGGGCAAGAAGGGTGGCGGCTGGACGGGTCCGTGAAGATGTGCGCCCGACACGCGGCTGAACAGAGCGATGGTTGCGTCATCGCCGACATCGGTGGTAGCCTTGCCAGCCAATGAATAAACGCACCGTCGGCATCGTCAGCGCAGCGCTCGCACTGGGCGTCGGCGCCGCTCACGCCCAGCACGCACCTCAGTGGGTGCATGGGGCAACGTGCTACGAGGTCTTCGTCCGCTCCTTCTACGATTCCGATGGTGACGGCGTCGGTGATCTCAGGGGACTCATCGCGAAGCTCGACTACATCAACGACGGAAACGAACGCAGTCAGCATAGCCTCGGCGCGCGTTGCATCTGGCTGATGCCGATCATGGAATCGCCGAGCTACCACGGCTACGACGCCACGGACTATTACAAGGTCGCCCGCGCGTACGGCACGAACGACGATTTCAAGCGACTGATCACGGAAGCACACAAGCGCGGCATAAAAGTGTTGATCGACATGGTGTTGAACCACACGTCGAACGAGCATCCGTGGTTCCAGGCGTCAATGCGCGACACGGCATCGCCGTACCGGGCGTGGTATCGCTGGTCGCCGACGAAGCGAGACGAGAAGGGGCCGTGGGGACAGGAGGTGTGGTACAAGTCGCCGGTGCGCGACGAGTACTACTACGCGGTGTTCTGGAGCGGAATGCCCGACCTCAATTACGAGACGCCAGCGGTGCGCGCCGAGGCGAAGAAAATCGCGCGGTTCTGGCTCGAGGAAATGCGTGTCGACGGATTTCGTCTGGACGCTGTGCCATTTCTGATGGAGGATCACGGCAAGCTCGCGGGCAGTCCGGGTACGCACGCGCTGCTTCACGAGTACGCCGACTACGTGCACCAGCTGCGACCGGACGCGTTCACCGTCGGCGAAGTGTACGACAGCATCGGCACGATGCTCACGTACTACCCCGATCAACTCGATTCGTACTTTGCATTCGAGGTTGCCGACAGCATCATCGCCGCGGTTCGAACGGAGTCGGCGCGGGGGCTGCTCGCGCCAGCGCTGCGGTTGCAGGCCGCATTGCCGAACGATCGCTGGTCGCCGTTTCTTCGGAATCATGATCAGCCGCGGACGCGCACGCAGCTCGGCGGTGAGATTCGGAAGGCACGGTTGGCGTCTTTGTTGTTGCTGACGATGCCTGGCGTACCGTTCGTGTACTACGGCGAGGAGATCGGGATGGAAGGCACGAAGCCTGACGAGCGGATCCGCACCCCGATGCAATGGCGCGGCGGCCACGCGGACGGGTTCACGGCCGGCAAGCCGTGGGAACCGCTCCAGGACGACTCGTTGACGACGACGGTGGAAGCAGAAGAGAGCGATACGGGATCGGTGCTCGCCATGAACCGCCGGCTGATTCATCTCCGCGCGGCAAACCAGACGCTCGCCAATGGGACGCTCATCCCCCTGCGAGCGAGCGACGAAGGCGTGGCGGCCTATGCGCGACGGGCGGGTGATCGCGTCGTGATCGTCGTCGCAAACCTAACGAGTGGGCCAATACGCGGAATAGACCTCAGCGGCGATGGCGGGGCGCTGCCCGCGGGTACGTGGCGCGTGCGCGACCTGTTGAGTCGGGCGATCGTTGCGCCGGTGGAGATTGGACGGGATGGACGGCTCAGTGACTACGAACCGTTGCGGGAGCTGGCGCCGTTCGAGGGGTACGTGCTGGAACTATATCGCTAATTGTCAGCGCACCAGCACGCGATACCCGTGCGCCGGCATCTCGATCGTACCTAACGAGCCGAGCATCATCGTGGACCTGCTGAACCAATCCGTGAACTGACCGGAATGCCTAAGGCCCGTGTACTGCGCGCGCACGGCACTGTCCCCGAAGTTGACCGCCACGATCACGGTATTCTCGCCCTTGGTTCGCGAGTAGGCGTACACGCGATTGCCGGCGTCAGTCTCGAGCTTCGTCTGCTCGCCCCCGTCGGCGCCGTTCCAGAGCGCGGAGTTCGCGTGCCTGAGATCGACGACGGAACGGTAGAACCCCATCAGCGACGTGCCAGTCCAGTCCACCGTGTCCTTCTCGAAAAAGCGCAACCGCTTGCGCAGACTCACTTCCTGGCCGGTGTAGATCAAGGGCATGCCTAACTGTGCCGTCGCGGCGATGATGAACGCGGGCAAGTGGTTCTCACCCATCCGTTCGAATTCGGTGCCGTTCCAGCTGTTCTCGTCATGATTGCTGGTGAAGTACATGCGATACGCGGTCGGCGGGTACGAACGCCGCTGACGTGCGAAGTAGCTATCGAGCTCCGACGTGGATCGTTTGTTCTGCGCGATCTCGTTGAGCAAATGATGAAGCTCCCAACCGTATGTTGCGTCGAAGGCCGGATAGAACTGCGGCCCTTCGGCCTCGGCAAGCATGAAGAGGTCCGGCTTCACGGCCGTGAGCTCGCGACGCGCCTCACGCCAGAAGTCCATTGGAACGCCGCCGGCGACGTCGCAGCGAAAGCCGTCGACGCCCATGTTCTCCAGCCACCAGCGCATGTCGGCGATCATCGCCCGACGCATGGCCGGCTTGTGGTAATCCAGCGCGGCGACATCCGTCCAATCGGTGTCATGGCCCTCGTTGTCGCGCGCGTTGATGATCGTACCGTCCGCGCGGTGGACGTACCAATCCGGGTGCTCCCTGACCCAGACGTGATCGAAGGACGTATGGTTCGCGACCCAATCGAGCACGACCTTCTTGCCGTGTTGGTGCATGTGCGTTACGAGTTTCTTGAACTCTTCGGCGGACCCATACTCCGGATTGAACGCTTTGTAGTCGGAGATGGAGTAATAGCTTCCGAGCGTGCCCTTGCGATTCAACTTGCCGATCGGCTGCACGGGCATGATCCAGAGAATGTCGACGCCGAGGCTGTCGAAGTGCGCGAGATGGCGATCCAGCGAGGCGAAGGTTCCTTCGGGCGTATACTGACGGACGTTGATCTCGTAGATCACCGCGCTGCGGCTCCAGTCGGACGAGGTCAGCCTCGGCGCGGCAGTGGTACTCGGCGCGGATCGGCACCCGGCACCGAGCATAATGGCGCCGAGCGATAGCCAGCGTTGAACTCTCATAGCGTACCTCACTGAGCGGGCCGGATGCGAATCGCCTGGCCGCCGCCAGGCGCGAGGCGAAGATGCAGTCGCGTCGCCGACGTCACCGGTTGCGACGAAATCACGATCGACTCTGGGTTGTCGCGCCAGTTCGCCGTCGGTCCGTCCGCGTAGACTTCGGCGTCGTAGCGATGCCCGTTAGGCAAAAAGGATAACGAAACCTCGAGTGTCCGGGAAACTTCGTCGGTGATCGCGCCGACGAACCACTCGTCCTTGTCACGTGTTTTGCGTGCGACCGCTACGTAGTCACCGATTCGGCCGGCGAGCACGCGCGTCGTGTCCCAGTCGACGGCGACATCGCGAATGAACTTGAACGCTGGCTGGCCCTGATAATTCTCTGGCAGATCGGCCGCCATCTGCACGGGTGAGTACAGCACGACGTACAGGGCGAGTTGCTTCGCGAGCGTCGTCCGGGGACGTGCCTCCTCAGGTGTGTGCGGCTTGCCGGTCGGGCGTTTGATGAGCACGTCAAAGATACCGGGCGTGAAGTCCATGGGACCGGACAGCATCCGCGTGAAGAAGAGGATGCTCTCGTGCTCCGGCGGATTCCCGCCCTCGCCGCCCCAGGCGTTGTACTCCTGACCGCGTGCGCCTTCGCGACTCAGCATGTTCGGCCACGTCCGGCGTTCGCCGGTGTCGTGAATAGGCTCGTGCACGTCCACCGCGATCCCGTATTTCGCGGCTGTCTCGACGACCTTGCGATAATGCCGCACCATGTACTGGCCGGTGTGGAAATGGCCCTCGGGCGTCTTGTCATGGACGTAGCCGGTCTTGATCGAGTGAATACCAAGGCGTTGATAGAGCGAGAAGGCGCTATCGAGCTGTCGCTCGTAGTTCTCGATGCCCATGGCAGTCTCGTTATGCACGATCAGGCCCACCCCTTTCGACTTTGCATAAGCGGCCACGGCGGGCAGGTCATAGTCGGGGTATGATTTAGTAAACGAGAACTTGTCGCCATTTGCTATCCAGTCGCCGTCCCAGCCAACGTTCCAGCCTTCGACGAGGGTGCCCTTCAGTCCATTCGCGGCCGCAAAATCGATGTACCGTTCGGCGTTCGCCGTCGTCGCACCGTGCTTCGGACCCTGACTCCAGGTGTAGATGTTGAGGTGCATTCCCCACCAGATGCCGTCGTACTTCATCGGCGTGATCCAGCTGGTATTCTGAATCCGACTCGGCGGATTCAGCTTGAGCCCGAG
>JANWKK010000202.1 GCA_025451425.1 Gemmatimonadaceae bacterium | reverse complement strand
AGCGAAGCGACGAGGGATCTGCACTTCGAACTTGAGGTGCAGATCCCTCGTCGCTTCGCTCCTCGGGATGACACGAAGGGCTTCGTTCGCGATGACATCACTCGGTCATTGCACTGGGTGATCCTGTGGATCCCATCGCTGAATCGCCGTGGCCACGCCGTCGAGATGCTTGCGCATGCGTTCGACGGCGACTGCCTCCTGTCGCTGCTCGAGCGCGGCGAAGATCGACAGGTGCTCCTTGTGGTCGCGTTTGCGCGAGCCGAAGATGCCGAGAATGAGGCGCTGCTCGTCGGTGAACAGGTCTTGCATGACGTCGAGCAGCTGCGCGATCACGGTGTTCCCCGAGGCCGCCGCGATCTGCTGGTGAAACGCCATGTTGACTGAATTCAAAACCGCGTCGTTGTCGAGATTCTCACCCGCGGTCTTCAGCAAGCGCCGCATCTCCTCGAAGTCCTCGGCCGTCGCGTTCTTCGTGGCGAGGGCGACCGACTGCATCTCGATTGGCGTGCGCGCCTGAATGAGATCGAGCAGCAGCTTCTTCGTGACCTTGCCACCGTAACCGCTTGCCATCATCAATACGTCCTGCGTCCGCGTGACGTAGACACCCGAACCGTGCCGGATCTCGACGACCCCCGTCGCCTCGAGCTTCTTCAGCGCCTCACGCACCGTGGGGTGGCCGACGCGGAAGCGACGCGCCATCTCCATGATCGTGGGTAGCCGTTCGCCGAGCGTGTAATCGCCGGCGTTGATCGACGAGCGAATCTCGCCCGCCAATCGGTCGACCAGGCTCTCGCGTGCGACAGGCTTTAGGCCGTGCTTCATCACGTTACCTCGGAATAGTTCGGGAACCCTGATCGTGCGACTTCGTCGACGGCCCGACTGTCGCCGGATCAACGGTCAAGGCAATCGATTTCAGGTCGACCGAGCTGCCGCCGACCATGATCTGAAATTCTCCTGGCTCGACGAGGCGCTTCATGTCGGGACCGTGATACGCGAGCAGATCACCGCGCACGTCGAACGCAACGGTTCGAGTCTCGCCGGGCGCGAGGGTCACGCGCTGGAACCCGCGGAGCTCCTTTACGGGGCGCGTTGCCGCGCTGACCACATCGCGAATGTACATCTCCACGACTTCGTCGCCCGTTCGCGCACCGGTGTTGCGAACGTCGATCGTGACCGAGGTGGCGCCCGTCGGCAGCATGCGGTTCGCCGTTAGGCGGAGATTCGAGTACGCGAACGTCGTGTACGACAGGCCGAAACCGAACGGAAATAGTGGCGCAATCGAGTCGAGGACGAATCCCCGGCGTGCGGTCGGCTTGTAATTGTAAAACACCGGAAGTTGACCGACGTCACGCGCGACAGTGACCGGCAGCTTGCCACCGGGATTCACGTCGCCGAAGAGCACGTCGGCAACGGCGGTGCCGGTCTCCTGCCCGAGATACCAGCCCTCGAGAATCGCAGGAATTTTCGGCACCAGGTTCGGAATCGATTGCGGGCGCCCGTTGATGAGCATTAGCACAACGGGCTTTCCCGTGGCCGCGATCTGCAGCGCCAGCGCCTCCTGCTCGCCCGGAAGCCCGAGCGATGCACGATCGCCCAGATGATCGTCGGCGTACGCTTCGCGCGCTGTCTGCTCGTTGTCGCCGAGGACGAGAATCACTAGATCGCTCCGCCGTGCAAGCGCAACAGCGTCCGCGATCCGGCGCGCATTCGACGCTGAATCCGGCACAACTACACGGTCGGCTCCATTTCGAAACTTCGAGCGGGCACCGCCAATATGCGGCTGCGGCTCCTTCGTGAACACGGAATCTTCGGTGATGCGCACGCCTTCGGCGTATTCGACGGCCGCGCTGTTGCCGAGCTTCGTCTTGATGCCGTCGAGAATGCTCACGAGGTAAAGCGGCACGCCAGCGTAACCGCCGAGCAGCACCTCACCGGCGTGGGGACCGATCACCGCGACGTGCGAGTACGCACCAGCGCGCAGTGGGAGGAGATTGTTGTCGTTTTTGAGCAGGATGATCGCCTGGCGCGCCGCTTCGAGGGCGAGCGGCCGCGTACTCTCGGCACCCGAGATGCGTTCGGCCGCCGCAACGTCGGCGAAGGGATTGTCGAACAGACCGAGCTGGAACTTGGCGCGCAGCAGGCGTCGCACCGCCGCGTCGATGGCTTCGATTGGAACTTGCTTATGCTGAACCTGATCGACGAGTGTCGTGTACGCAGCGGGATCGGGCAGATCGATGTCGACGCCGGCGTCGAGCGCGAGGCGCGCGGCCGCTGCCTGGTCCGCCGCGACGTGATGTCGGTCGACCAATTGTTCGATCGCGAACCAGTCCGAGACAATGGTGCCGTCGAATCCCCATTCGCCTCGAAGCACATCGTGCAGCATCCACCGATTGGCGTGCGACGGAATGCCGTCAACTTCGTTGTACGAAGGCATTACGCTTCGCGCGCCTGCCTCTTTTATCGCGACCTCGAAGGGATAGAGAAAGACATCGCGCAGTGTACGCTCACCGATCGACGCCGGCCCGATATTGGTGCCCGACTCGGGTTGGCTATGGCCGGTCATGTGCTTCAGCGTCGCGAAAACGTGCTGCGGACCGATCACGGAATCCGTGCCTTGGAAGCCACGAATGGCGGCCACGCCCATGCGCGCAACGAGGAAAGGATCCTCTCCATATGTCTCCTCGAAGCGACCCCACCGCGGCTCGCGAGCAACGTCGATGACTGGTGCGAGCACCTGACCCACGCCACGCGCGCGCGCCTCGGCTGCAGCGGCGGTGAAGACGCGTTGCACGAGATCCGTGTTCCACGAGCTCGCGAGCGCGATCGCCTGCGGAAAGCTCGTCGCGCCGGCCGCCTCGAGACCGTGCAATGCCTCTTCGTTGAACAGAACTGGAATTCCCAACCGCGTGCTGTCACGCACCCAATGCTGAATCGCGTTGACGAACTCCGCCTCGCCGCGCGCATCGTGTCCGTCCTGCGGCCGCTCGATACGGCCGATCCCGACGCGGAACCACCTTGGCGCGGTCGCTGGCGTGAAGTGTCCGCTCGCGTCCGTGATGAGCTTTTTCTGATCCCAGAGACAGAGCATCTGGGCAACTTTCTCTTCGAGCGTCATGCGCGACAGCAGATCGTTCACGCGACGCTCGATCGGCAGCCTTGCATCGCGATACGACGCCTGCTGCGCACTTGCGGGCATAGCAAGCAGCAGCGTGCAGAGCGCGGTGAGCAGAGGGTAGAGCGCATAGCGTTCAGCCAGGCTCCGCACATCACGCTCAGCCCTCAGCCCTCTACGCTCTGCACTAACGCGCCGCATGCATGCCTCGAGTCGCCATCGCTGCCGCGATTACGGTATCAAGCGCGGCCTTCGGCATGCCGCGCCGGTCGAATAGCAACGGATAGTTCACGCGCCCCCGCACCGGAAAGTTGTTCAACCACGAGTCACCATCGTCGACGCCCCAGAATGTCAGTCGTGTGATCACGTCGCGATGCGCCAAGTACACACGCACGATCTCCCCATAACGCCGCGCCAATGCTTGCTGCACCGAATCCGGAAGCCCAGCACGATACGGATCGGGCGCGCCCGAGCGCATCAACTGCTCTTCGATCGCTTCCGTGCGCTGCCCACGATTGCTCGGCAGTACGTCGACGTCGAGCTCCGTGACCATCAACTTCACGCCCGTGCCCGCAAGATCGACGATTGCCGAATCGATCGCGCCGGCGGTTGGCCAATCGAGCTTCTGATGCTCCTGCATTCCGATCGCGGTAATCGGAACACCTTCCGCGCGGAGCGAGGCAACCAGGCGCACGATGCCAGCCCGCTTGGCCGATCCCTCGACGCCGAAGTCGTTGTAGTGCAGCTCCGCGGATGGATCCGCCTCGTGCGTGAAGCGAAACGCCATGGCAATGTACTCTGGACCGATGATCTGGAGCCATGGGGACGGACGCAACGAACCGTCTTCACTCACCGCTTCATTCACCACATCCCAGCCGCGAATCCTGCCCTTGTAGCGGCCAACAACGCTGAAGATGTGTGATCGCATGCGTGCGATGAGAATGTCGCGCGACGCTCTGCCACCCGCGGCATCCTGGAACACCCAAGAGGGCGTCTGATTGTGCCACACGAGGGTATGACCGATGACGGCATATCCAAGCCGTTCGCCGAGTGCGACGTACCGATCAGCGGCGTCGAAGTTGAACTGGCCGGGCTGCGGCTCGACGAGCGCCCACTTCAAGGCATTCTCGGGCGAGATAGTGTTGAATTGTCGCGCGATGATCGGGTCGCCGATCGTCTCCGTGCCGTCGATTTGACGACCGTTGATCGCGGCACCAACGAGGAACGACGTCGAAAACGCCTCCTTGAGCGTCATTCGCGCTGGCGCATTGCCGCTCGGCGTGCGCGCGCAGCCGGCGGCGACCGCCAGAACGGCGATCACCGCCGCGCACGTCGATGAGAACTTCATAATTCCGCCGCCAGGCGCTCGCCTATTCCGCTTCAGTACCCTGGATTCTGCGGATACTTCGGTCCCACGATCACGCCGTCGATCTGCGATTGTGGAATCGGCCGCAGGAGATGCTTGTCGGCGACGGTCGATGCCCCGTGCGGATTGTACGCCCGCACTCGCCCCAGGAAGTAGCTGAGTCCCGGACGGGTGATGTCGTACCAGCGCGTGAACTCGCCGGCGAGCTCGCGCTCACGCTCCTCCATCACGTAATCGAGCGTCATCTGTGCCGGCGTGACATCGTAATCCGCCTTGTGCGCCGGACTCGCCGCGCGGCGATGGAGCACGGTGATCATCTGCGCCGCCTCCGCCTGGTTGCCTAACGCGACGTCCGCCTCGGCGGCGACGAGATACATCTCGGCGAGACGGATGACGACCTGCACCTTGCCACCCTGCTGCGCCGTGAGGTTTGCGCGCAGGTTGTCCTGGAACTTCTTGAGCGACGGATAGCGCTGCCAGTTGAAGTAGCCGTCGTTGGCGTTGTTGCGGTCGCCGCAGTAGCCAGCGACGGTGAAATCAGCCGCGGGATTGTCGATCTGCTGCGTCGGACACGGCGTGAGGATCTGAAATGCCTTCGTCTGGCGTACCGCCGTCGGCACACCGTACGGGTAGTACACAGCAGCCGTATCGCCGGCATTCTCGTTCGCGCCGCTCGTGCATGCCGGGCAATTCGTCGTCGCATTGTGCACGCCGCTCACGGTCGCGACCCACGTCGTCTGGAACGTGCCGTCGAACCGTGTGTCGAGAATGTCGCTCGCGCCAGGCGTGCCGATCCACTTGTTCCAGATCGAGAGCTCGTATGGCGTCGGCATGAGGCGCCGGAAGGGACGACCGTTATTCAGGTCGCGCGGCGTGCCGACCCAGATGCCGTTATTGTCGTACTGCCCGAGGAAGACGAGGTGAAGGTAGTTGTATTCGTTGTCCGCGTCGTATTGAGTGAGATCGTAAGAGAACTGCACCGTGAAGATGAATTCCTTGTGGTTCTGCAGATATCCCGTGTTCTCGCAGAAGCCGGTGCGTCCGGGATCCGCCGCGCGCTGCACGCAAAAAAGGTCGGCGAAGACGGGTTCGAGCGAATAGGTGCCGGAGCTGATCACGGCCTTCGCGTCGGTGAGGGCCGCCTGGAAGTCCGCCTGCCCGCTAGGCGAATCGGCACGGTAGGCGCGCGTGAGATATACCTGCGACCGTAGCGCGAGCGCCGCGCCACGCGTTGCGCGACCGTAGTCGGACTGCGTTACCGGCAGCAACGTTGACGCCGTATCGAGATCGGCAATGATCAGCCGATAGATCTTCGCCGCCGAGTCGCGCACCGCGTTTGCGACGACGCCCTTATTCTCGTGCTCGTTGAGCGTCACGTCGCCGAATTGGCGCACGAGGGTGAAGTAGTTGAGCGCGCGGAGAAAGTGGGCCTCGCCTAACAAGCTGTTCTTGACCGTCGGCGGAATGCCCGTCGCGGAGGGTCCACGATCGAGCGCCGCGTTGAGGGTGTTGATCGCCTGGTAGGCCGGGTTCCACGTATTGGCGAGCGGCGCGACCGTGGAGTTCAATCCGCCGCCATACGAGTCGAAGTCTTTGTTGTTCGATCCGGACTGGTCGGCGGCCATCCACGTGTCCGTTCCAACTTGCTGAAGCGAGAGCAGCTGTTCGCGTCCGTAGTAGCCGCGAAGCTGTGCGTAGGCCGCAACGATCGCGGAGTTGAGTCCGTCGGGCGTCGAGTAATACTGACTGCTCACGCCGGTGATCAGTTTTTCGTCGAGGTTAGTGCAGCCGACTGCCGCGGCCACGAGCCCCAACGTCACAGTGGAAAGCAGAATGTGCTTCATGTGTCAGTCTCTTGGCTCAGTGAATGGCAGATCAGAACACGACGTTGGTACCGAGGAGCAGCGTGCGCAGTGTGGGTACCGCCCCGCCGACTTCCGGGTCGATCCCGATGTAATCCGAGTGGATGTACGGATCCTGCGCCGTGGCGTAGATGCGGAAGCTTTGCAGCCCGACGCGGTTCGCGAGGCGCTGACTGACCGTGTACCCAGCCGTGATGTTCCGAATCCGCCAGTGCGAGCCGTCGACGTAGAGGCGAGTCGACGCGTAGAGGCGATCGACGCCGCCCGTTGTCGGCGCTGGGTTCTTGTTGGTTGGATTCGTCGGCGTCCAGTAATCCAGGTCAGCGACGTTGTTGAAGCGGCCGAAGTAGCTACGCGGCGTGCCGTCGCGGAACAGGTAGTTCCATTTCCAGGTTGCTAAACCTGACAGATCGAACCCGTGCCACGTGAAGCGGTTCGACCAGCTCGCCGTCCAGCCAGGATACGAGTCGCCGATGAAGGTGCGATCGTTCGCGTCGATCTTGCCATCACCGTTGATATCGGCGACCCGCGGATCACCAACTTTGAACGTGCTACCGTTCGCATTGAACTTCTTCATCAGCACGGTGTCGGCGTACTGCCACACGCCGATGTACTTCCAGTCGTAGAAGACTGCCCGGTTCGGGTCGATGCACACTCCCGGAGTGGGAGGGCACAGGCTGATCGGGTGGCCCACGAACCAGACATTGCCGACATCCGACGTCGCGCCACTCGCCAGCGCCGTGATCTCATTCTTGTTCGTGGCCCAGTTGACGTCCATCGTCCACGACACGCCGCGCCAGTTCTGCAGATTCGTCGTCGACAACCCGAGCTCGAGCCCCTTGTTGCGCGTCGAGCCGATGTTCTGAAGCGTCGACGTGTACCCGGACGTTGCCGGCAGCAGACGAGTGAGGAGCAGATCGTGCGTGTCCATCCGGTACGCGTCGATGCTCCCGGTTACACGATTATCAAAGAAACCGTACTCGATGCCGAGATCGGCCTGGGTGGTCTTTTCCCAACCGAGGTCGGGATTCGGGATCGAGCCTGGCATGTAGCCGCGCACCCGCGTCGTTCCGAAGGTGTAGAGGCGCGCGCTCAGCGTTCCTTCGGTCGAATATGGACTGATCGCGGTATTGCCGGTGTTGCCGACGCTTCCGCGAACTTTGAGTGCGCTCATCCACGGTAGGTGGCGCATGAATGACTCGTCGCCTGCCTGCCACGCCAGACCGACCGACGGGAAGTACGCCCACTTGTGTCCTGGAGCGAGACGGCTCGAACCGTCGGCGCGCTCGGTGACCGATAACGTGTACCGATCGAGGAAGGTGTAGTTCAGACGCCCCATATACGACTGCAACGCCCACTCCGAGATGAGACTTCTCTCATTGCCCGCGGTGCCAGAACCAAGGTCGTACCACAGCTGTGTGGGGTACGGCAGGTTCGTGGCGTAGAGCGAGTCTTTCGTGAACTTGTCGTGCTGGATGCTGTACAAACCGGTGATGTCGAACCGGTGCACGCCGCCATACTGCCGGTTGAAGTGGAGGATGTTGTCGAGGGTATAAGTGAAGTCAGCCTGATCGAACTCGCCCGCTTGCGGCGGCTGTCCCTGGTTGCTGCTGTTGGCGCCGAGGTTCGCGCAGGTGCCATGCGTCCACGGTCCGTTGTAACAGCCGTCATTGAGCGCCGTGTAGTCGGGACCGAAGTTCATTCGGTAGCTGAGGCCATCGGTGATCTCGTACTCGGCGTACGCGGCACCGAAGACGCGATTCACGAGCTGTTGCCGCACCACCGACTGGGCCTCGAGCACCGGATTGATGTTGAGCGGATCATCATCAGGACGCGGGTCGAGCAAGCCGGCCGAATCGGGATTCGTGAAATTGGTCGCCCGGCCGAGCGGCGTCATTGCGAGCGCGTAGCCATACGCCGCGCCGCCTTCGCCCTGGTCCGTGAGAATACGGGACAGGTTGCTCGTGAGGCCAAGTCGCAGCCGATTGCCCGAGTGATCAATCGAGGCGAAGGCGGAACCGCGATTGTAGCCCTGCCCCGGGATCACGCCGACCTGGTCGAAGTAATTCCCGTTCACGGAAAAACGGGTGTCACCGCTCAAGCCGTTGACGCCCGCCTGCACACTTCGCTGTGCACCGCTTCGCAGTACCGCACGCTGCCAATCCGTCGAGATATTGCCGTTGATCGCGGTGAGCTGCTTGGCGGTAAAGAGCTTCGCGAGGCTCGTGTCTTGTCCATTCGCCGCCGCGGCATCGCGCATGTATTGGACGTACTGTTGCAGGTTCATCATTGGGATCAGCCGCAGCGGATCTTGCGCGCCGTAGTAGGCGTCGACGCTGTACGTCGAACGCAGCCGCCCGTCGTTGACGCCCTTCTTCGTCGTGACGAGAATGACGCCGTTCGCGCCGCGGCTCCCGTAGATCGCCGTCGCCGCCGCGTCCTTCAGCACCTCGATCGATTCGATCGTCGATGGATTGAAATCCTGGATACCACCGCCTAACGGGACGCCGTCGACGACGTACAGCGGCTCGTTCGACGCGGTGAGTGAGCGGACGCCGCGAATGCGCACGTTCATCGCTGCGCCGGGCTCATTGCTCGACGCCACAATCTCGACGCCGGCCACGCGACCTTGCAGCGCCTTCATCGGATCGGCCGTCGGAATGTCTTGCAGCTTCTCCGCGGTCACGGTAGCGACGGCGCCGGTCACCGTGCGCCGTTCCTGTTCACCGTACCCAACGACGACCACAGGACTGAGCTGCGTTGGACTGAGCGTCAGAGTTGCGGTGGCTGTTTCGCCTGCGACGACGGTTACGCTCGTCGTCGCGAGGCCATACCCGAGGCTTCGCGCCTGAAGCGTGTGCGTGCCGGTGGGCACATTGGCAATCGTGAACCGGCCCGCGGTGTCCGTCGTCGCGCCGCGTGCGAGCGCGCTGATGGAGATCTGAATTCCAGCGAGTGGCCGTCCGTCTACGGAGCTCACTCGGCCCGCGACGGTGCCGACCGCCTGGGCCGCGGCCGTCAAGGCCGTAGCGAAGAGCAGGAGAACGGCAAAGAATATCCGGCGTCCCATCAGTCATACCTCCGGAGCGTGAAAGCGTGGAGCGGAGAGACAGCGGTACGAACACGTATGGCCGGCGACACTTCTTTTCCGCAGAGTTATGAGGAACCCGGCGAAAATTGATAAGATGACACGGTGACACGATTCTATGATCACCATCGACGCTGTCAAGACGCCAATCCAGGACTGGAGGAGCCATGCGGACGATGACTAGCTGGTTTGCAGCAGCCCTGACGCTCGGCGTCTGGGGCACCGCGCGCGGGCAGGAAAGCGGCGTTCGCATGCCGCGCATCTTCTCGAACGGCATGGTGCTACAGCGCGGGCAGCCGATCGCGATCTGGGGGTGGAGCGCGCCGCACAGCGAGATGGTCGTCCGTCTTGCGTCGAGCTCCGCGCGCGCACGCGCGGACGCGCGCGGCGCTTGGTCCGTCCTGCTGCCAGCACGTTCGGCTGGGGGTCACTTTCACGTCGTCGTCCGCGCCGGCGCTGATTCGCTCGTCTTCTCGGACGTGCTCGTCGGCGACGTCTGGGTCGCGTCAGGCCAATCGAATATGGAATTCGAGGTGAAATCCGCGGCGAATGCGGCCGATGCGATCGCGACCGCGAATGATGCGACGATTCGCGAATTCAAGATTCCTAACTCGTGGGCCGACACGCCGGAGCAGGATCTCGCCGGCGGCAGCTGGGTGCCCGCCGATCGCGAGCACGTCCCCGACTTCAGCGCCGTTGCCTATTTCTTCGTTAGGCACCTGCGGCCAAGCGTCTCGGTACCGAGTGGCATCGTCAACGCAACGTGGGGCGGCAGCAACATCGAGACCTGGATCTCGCGGCCGGCGCAGCACCTCAGCGACAGCGCGTGGTCGGCAATCCAGCAAGGCGAGCTCGCGCACGATCGCGCCTTGCGGGACTCGCTCCGCACGCGAATTGGCGACGCGCTGCCGGAAGTCGACGCCGGGCTCGTGAACGGCGTCGCCCGCTGGGCGGCTCCTTCGCTCGATGATCGGACGTGGGCGGACATTCGCGTACCGGCATACTGGGAAGGCCAAGGGTATCCTGGGCTCGACGGCATCGCCTGGTATCGCACGACCTTTACGCTCGACTCGACGGACGCACGCAAGGATGCCGCTCTCGAAGCTGTGGCGATCGACGACGACGATATCACGTGGGTGAACGGCGTCGAGATCGGCCGGACGAATGGCTACAACGTTCCGCGCCGCTATGGCATTCCGAGCGGCACGCTCCACGCCGGGCCTAACGAGCTCGCGATTCGGGTCTCGGATGGCGGTGGCGGTGGCGGTGTCAATGGTCCGATCGCATTGCATCTTGCCGGTGAGCGGCCTCGCTCGCTCGCAGGGACCTGGAAATTCCGAGTTGGACGCGTGATGCTCGGGACTGACGGACAACGAATCAACAAGGTTCCGTCCGTCCTCTACAACAAAATGGTGAATCCACTCCTGCCGCTCGCGATCAAGGGCGTGATCTGGTATCAGGGTGAGTCGAACGCCAACAACGAGCAGCAGGCGACAGCGTATCGGGAGCAGTTCGCGACGCTCATCGAGAGCTGGCGTCGTGCTTTCACCAACGGACGTCAGTCATTCCCATTCCTCTGGGTGCAGCTCCCCGGTTACGGAAAACCGGACAGTGTTCCGGAGCTGCACCCGGCGTGGTCACTGCAGCGTGAATCGATGGATGCCGCGCTCGCCCTGCCGAAAACGGGACGCTCCATCGTCATCGATCTGGGCGAGGCCAGTGATATCCATCCCAAGGACAAGAACGACGTCGGCGCGCGCCTCGCGCTCGTCGGGCGGAGCGTCGCATACCGTGAGGGCGTCGAAACGTCCGGTCCGCTCTATCGCGGCTTCACGATCCGTGGTGACACAGCCATTGTCTCCTTCGCGCACCTCGGTGGCGGCCTCCGCGTGCACGGTGATTCACTCGGCGGATTTGCGATCGCTGGAGCCGACAAGCAATTCACCTGGGCGACAGCGCGTGTCGTTGGCGATCGCATCTACGTGTGGAGCGCGCGCGTGCACGCTCCATCTGCGGTGCGTTATGCCTGGGCCAATAATCCCGATCGCGCAAATCTCTACGGCGCCGACGGCCTTCCCGCGGCGCCGTTTCGCTCGGACCGATGGTGATCAGGCGACGGCGTCCGCGGCCTTGCCGAGTCCTGTCATCAATCGCAACAGCGTGTCTTGCGTCGCGGCCTCGCGTGACACCTCGGCGACGATCTCGCCCTGTCGCATAACGAGTACGCGATGCGAGAGCGCGATCACTTCCGGCAGCTCACTGGAGATGAGCAGCACCGCGGCCCCTCGGGCGGCGAGATCGTGAATGAGTCCGTGAATCTCCGCCTTGGCACCGACGTCGACTCCGCGGGTCGGCTCGTCGAGGATGAGCACTTTGGCATTCGCTGCGAGCCACCGCGCGAGTACGATCTTCTGTTGGTTGCCTCCGGACAGGCCACCGACCAGCGCGTCGAGCGCGGTCAGCCGAATCCGCAGCTTCGCCGCGTATGACTCACCAACCCGTCTCTCCTCGGCGCGCCTAACGATCCCGAAACGAGAGAGCCGCTCGAGCATCGGCAACGACGTGTTGTGCAGTCCCGTCTCGACGAGCACCAGCCCTTGCCGCTTTCGGTCCTCGGGGACCAAGCCGAGCCCTAACGCGATCGCGTCTTTCGGCCCGCGGATGGTAGCGGGTGCCCCATCGACGCTGATCGAGCCCGAAACTGGCATCTCGAGACCAAAGAGCGTTTGAGCGACCTCCGACCGTCCCGCGCCGACGAGTCCTGCAAGCCCCACGATCTCGCCTTCATGAAGAGCGAAGCTCACATCGCGAAACTTCCCGGGCTGGGTGAGCCCCACCGCGCGCAACAGTTCCCTGCCGCGTGGCTTCTCGACGGATGGCGGCAGATATTCACTCAGGGATCGGCCAATCATCAGCCGAACGAGCTCCGCTTCCGACAAGTCACTCGCGGGCCGCGTGGCAACGTGTTGCCCGTCGCGAAGAACGCTGATCGTGTCACAGAGGCGATAGATCTCGGGCATCCGATGCGACACGTAAATGCACGTCACCCCTCGTTCCTTCAGTTGCCCGATCAGCGCATAGAGACGGTCCGCGTCCGCCTGACTCAGACTACTCGTCGGCTCGTCGAAGACGATAATAGTTGCTCCACCACACACGGCGGTCGCGATCTGCACGAGCTGCTGCTGCGCGATCGTCAGCCGACGCATCGGGGCGCGAACGTCGAGGTGTGCGCCAATCTCGTCGACCATCTCCTGCGCTCGGCGTTCCATCGCCGTGCGATCGACAAAGCCGCGCTTTGTTGGCATCGCGCCGAGGAGCAGGTTTTCGGCGACAGTGAGATTCTCACAGAAGGCGAGCTCCTGATGCACCATACCGACGCCGGCGTGCGACGCATCGCGCGGCGACTCGAAGCTCACCTCACGCCCGTGCACGAACAGTCGTCCGCTGTCGGGCCGATGAATTCCGGCGAGGATCTTGCCTAACGTGCTCTTTCCTGCGCCATTCTCGCCGCAGAGCGCGTGGCACGAGCCCTCGGCGACTTCCAGCGAGACATCGCTCAGAGCTTGAACGCCGAGGAAGCGTTTGCTGATATGCTCAAACTTGACAGCGGACATCAACAGTTGCGCGGTTCACATTTTCAGGTACTTCGGATCCACGTCAGTGAATCCCCACGCCTGCAGCTGCCGCGCCCACTCCCCGAGATTCGCTTTCGTGACTCGCACCAGCTCCATCGGGATGATCTGCGGCACGTCCTTCTTGAAGTGCACTTTGTCGACAATCGTCTGCACGCCGACATAGCCCCACTTGTACACCGACTGCGCGAGCAGCACGGGCACGACGCCGCGATCGACATATGGGAGCTCCACCGGGATCCCGTCCACCGATACGTTCTTCAGCTTCGCGAACGTCGCGTCGGTGAGGAGTGACTGCGTGAATAGAGGCCAGCCGCCGATGAATGCCCAGCCCTGAATGTCGGGATAGGCGTTGTCCACCCGGACGACTTCTGCGGTCGCATCCTGCGGCGTCTCGACGTTATTGAACACGCCGAGGACCTGCATTCCCGGATGCTTTGCCGCTTCGTCCTTCGCACCTTGCACGCGCCGCTGCAGATTGGGGGCATTCTGATTGCCGGCGAGGATCGCGACCTTGCCCTTGCCGTTCATCAGGGTCGCAAGCTCGGCCATCGTCTGCTGCCCGGTCTTTATGTCATCGACGCCGTAATACGCGAAGCGTTTCGACTGCGGCGCGTCGCTGTCGAAGGTCATCACCTGGACGCCGCGGTCGACCGCGTCGTTGATGACGCCGGTGACCTTCCCCGCGTCGGAGCAGGAAATCAGAATTGCGTCTACGCCGTCGTTCACGGCTTGCTGAATGCGCTGCGCTTGCACCTGCGCGTCTTCGTCAGGCGGCGTGAGCCACAAGACTTCGATCTTCATGTGATTCTTCTCGCCGAGCTCCTTCGCCGCTGCTTCGGCGCCAGTGCGAGCCTTGAGGAAGACCGGGTTCGTCGAGCTCTTCGCGATCATCGCGATGCGCAGCGTGCTGTCGTTATGCGCAGCGGGACCTGACACCCGAGCTGGCTGCGCGCTGGACGTGTCGGCTGTTTTTTCACTCCGGCCGCACGCTACCGCGAGAAGAGCAAATAGACCTGCAGTTCGAAAGTGCATTGATTCCTCTCTGAATTCGTCTTCGTGCCGTGGTGTAGTCAGTCTACCGAGTGGCTTCCTGCTCCGTCCTATGTGGCGCTTGCCGAGCGACTCAACCGTCGTGCGGTAACGTTCGCGCTCCAGCGGTCGACCACGACGGCAACGATAATCGCACATCCAATCACGATCCACTCGTAGTTCTGATCGAAATGCAGCGTGCGAATCGACTGTCGGATCAACACGATTAGCACCGCGCCGAGCGTTGCGCCGATCGCGCTGCCCTTCCCTCCGATGAGGCTCGCGCCGCCGACGACCGCAGACGCGATGACGTAGAGCTCGTAGCCTTGCCCGTCTCCCGACGACGCCGAACCGTAGAAACTCGCGCCGAGGAACGCAGCGAGTCCCGCGGTCAATCCGGAGACGGCGAACACGCCCAGCTGAATCCGCCCCAGCGCCAAACCAGCGAAACGGCTCGCCTCGATGTTGCCGCCAAAGGCAAAGATGTGGCGACCCATCACCGTTCGGGTGAGATAAAACCAGCCAAGAATGGTCAAAACGATCATCACCAGCATCGGCACCGGATAGAGACCACCGTGCAGCCCGAGTGATGCTTTCGTGACCGAGGTCAGCTGGAAAGGTACGAGAATACTCACGGCCTTCGTTGCGACAAACGCCACGCCGCGCAAGATCCACATCGTGCCGAGGGTGATGATGAACGGGTGGACTCGGAGGCCAACGACGAGTAGTCCGTTGAGCAGCCCGCACAGCAGGCCAACGCCGACGCTCGAGATGAGCCCCACGACGACCATGGTGAACGTGCTCGCGGGTCCCAAGCCGCGCAGCGCGAGCGCCATGCTCACGCCGGCGAGCGCGTAGATCGATCCCACCGACAGATCGATACCGCCCGAGATGATGACGATCGTCGCGCCAATCGCCATGATCGCGAAGAAGCTCGCGTCAGTCGCGACCTGAATGAGCGTGTTCGAATTGAGGAAATTATTAACCGTCGCGCCGGTCAACCGATCCGCGTGGCTGCCGGCGAGCGCCGTCAGCGCGATCACCACCAGCGTGACCACAATGATGAGTCCCGTCTCCTGCGACTCCAGGAACCGGCGCGTGAGGGTACCGGCGGACGTCATGCGCGGTAGCCCTCGCGGAAACGGGCATAGGGCGTATCGTAGGCACGGTGCGCATCCGTCGACGGCGTCTCGCTTGGCCGGCGCTCGATCGTTGCGCGCGCCGCGGCCTGCACATCGGGGTAGACGCCGATGCCGACCGCGGCAAGAAGCGCGGCGCCATACGCCGGTCCCTCCTCGCGATTGACGGTCGTCACAGGCACGCCGAGCACCTCTGCCTGAAGTTGGCGCACGAACCCACTGCGGGCTCCGCCACCGGTAAGCAGTAGCGCGTTGGCTCTGAGACCTAACGATTGAAGAATGGAAAGGGAATCACGCAGGGCAAAGCAGACGCCTTCCAGCACCGCTCTCGTGAGATGCGCACGCGTGTGCGCGAGGCTCAACCCCAGAAACGCACCTCGGGCAAGCGCATTGCGATGTGGAGTGCGTTCACCCTGGAGATACGGCAGGAACGTTACGCCATCCGCGCCGGGAGCAATGACCGCCGCTTCGTCGTTCAGACGTTGGTTGATCTGTGGATCGCCCGCCATGTCACGCGCGAATTGATCGCGGAACCAGGCGAATGCGCCGCCGGCGCTCAGCACCACGCCCATCAGGTACCACGTGTTCGGAGCGACGT
>JANWKK010000201.1 GCA_025451425.1 Gemmatimonadaceae bacterium | reverse complement strand
TTCGATCGCCGCAACTTGCGGTATCACGTCGTATCGACGCGCACCGAGCAGGACAAGGACGAGGCACTCGTCGGCATTCTTCGTCAAACGCCGGGACTCGCCGTCGTGTATGCGTCGACGCGGCGAACGGTCGAGCGAATTACCGGTTTACTCAACGACGCACGCGTCGCGGCCGTGGCGTATCATGCGGGCCTTGACGACGCGCACCGCCGCGACGTCCAGGATGCGTTCATGAAAGAGCGTGTTCGCGTGATCGTGGCGACAAATGCCTTCGGCATGGGCATCGACAAGCCGAACGTGAGACTCGTCGTGCACTATGCGATGCCGGGTACGCTGGAGGCTTACTATCAGGAAGCGGGACGCGCCGGACGCGATGGCGAGCACGCGAACTGCTTCTTGCTGCACTCGTTTCAAGATCGCTTCACTCATGAGTTCTTCATCAAGGGATCGTATCCCGAACGATCCGTGATCGAAGATGTCTACCGCGTGCTGCGGCGCAGCGCGTCGTCGGACATCAGCGGCCTCGCCGCCGACGACATCGCGTCGAGTGTGCGCGGCAAAGTGAACGTGAGAGAAGTAGAAGGCGCACTTCGCATTCTCGCGAGCGCCGGCGCCTATCGCCGTCAGCCGGAGAGCGGCACACGAGCCCACGTTCGCCTGTTGGCGACGCCGCAGCGAATCAAGCGAGAGCTCGGCGGCACGGCCGACTCAATGGAGCTCGGTCTGCTGCGCTCGATGTGGCGCGTCGCCGGATCCGCGCTCGAGCAAGGCGCGTCGATCGATCTCGATGGACTCCCACCGGGCTTCGGCGGAACCGCCGGCGTCATGCCACTGCTCGACGCACTCCAAGATCGACAGTTTCTTGAATGGAAGCGCGCGGGCGGCGGGAAGAGCGTCGAGCACCCGCAGCGAGAGCTCGCGAGTTTCGATATCGATTGGGACACGCTCGATCGGCGCCGTCGCGCTGAGCTCGCGAAGCTCGACGCGATGCAGCAGTACGCGTATCTGAAGACCTGTCGGCGCGGTTTCGTTCTCCGCTACTTCGGCGATCCGGCCGCGCGCCCAAAATGCGGCGACTGCGACAATTGCCTCGGGACGCACGTTGACACATCGACGCTGCGTCGTCCCACACGCGAACGCACGCGCGGCCGCCGGACACTCGAGCGTGAGCGCGCGAAGACGACTGCCTCGGATGAGGTGGTCGTCGACGCCGCGGATGGCGTTCTGCTCGAGCGTCTTCGCGCCCTGCGCCGGGCGATTGCCAAGGAGCAGGAAGTGCCGGCGTACGTCGTGTTTCCCGATCGCACACTCGCCGAGATGGCGGTTCGTCGTCCACGAACGATCACGGCTCTCGCCGGGATTCGTGGGGTAGGACCAACCAAACTCGAGCGATATGGCGAGCGCTTCTTGAACCTCTTGCGTTCCGTGGACGGAACTGAAGCGGCCTAACGACTATCATGGACGATACACTGTACTTCACAGAGCAACATCTCGCGACGCGCGAGATGGTTCGTCAGTTCGCGCGTGACGATATCGCGCCGACGGCCGCGAAATGGGACGCGGAAGGCAAGTTCCCGTGGGAAAACATCAAGAAGATGAGTGAGCTCGGGTTGCTCGGAGTGCCGTGGCCCGAGGAGCTCGGCGGCGCGGGACTCGACACGATCAGCTTCATGATCGTCATCGAGGAGCTCGCGAAGGTAGACGCGTCGCACGGGCTCACAGTGTCTGCGCATACCACTCTTGGAACATCGCCGATTGTTCGTTTTGGCACCGACGCGCAGAAACGGCGTTTTGTACCACTGCTCGCGTCGGGGCAGGTAATGGGTGGCTTTGGCCTCACGGAACCGGAAGCCGGCAGCGACGCCGGCGGTACACGAACCACCGCCGTGCGCAAAGGCGACCGCTATGTTCTGAACGGCATCAAGCGATTCATCACGCATGGCAGCGTCGGCGAGATCTTCGTCGTCACCGCGGTCACCGATCGGTCGAAGGGCACGAAAGGCATCAGCTCTTTCGTACTTACTAAAGAGACGAGCGATATCGCGGCGGCACGCCGCATCGGCGTCGGCGACGAGCCAAGCTTGCCGCGTATGAAAGGGTTCCGGGCGGGGAAAAAGGAGGACAAGCTCGGTTGGCGTGCCTCGGACACCGCCGAGCTGATCCTGGAGGACGTGGAAGTACCAGCCGAGAATCTTCTTGGCGACGAGGGCAACGGTTTCGTCAACTTCATGAAGACGCTCGACTCGGGTCGTATCGGCATTGCCGCGCTATCGCTCGGGATTGCCGAAGGGGCGCTCGAGCACGCCCTGAGCTATGCCTCGACGCGGAAACAATTCGGACAGGCGATCGCGAACTTTCAGGGCATTCAGTTCCAGCTCTCCGACATGGCAACGGAGATCGAAGCAGGGAAGCATCTGATGTATCACGCCGCATGGCTTGCGCAGAACGGCCGACCGTACAGCAAGGAGGCCGCGATGGCGAAGCTGTTCTGTTCCGAGCTCGCGATGCGCGCGACGATCAAGGCCGTGCAAATCCATGGTGGCTACGGCTACACAAAGGACTACCCCGTCGAGCGCTTCATGCGCGATGCGAAGATTTGCGAAATCGGAGAGGGCACGTCCGAGATTCAGCGCATCGTCATTGCGAGACAGCTGCTGAAGGAGCTCGCGGATTGAGGGTTGGAGCCTTGGCGCATGGGCTAGAGTCTTTTACTAGCCCCTAGCCCCTAACCCCTAGCCCCTCTTATCATTTCCATCGTGACGACTACCGTTGTTCTCACCACTCGCATGGCGCCCCGCGACTCGGCGCGTCATGCGCGTATATGGCGCGTCTGGGTGGCGATCCTCGAATCGCTACGTCACGCGCTGGTCCTTGCTCCGGTGCGAGACCTCATGAGGAGAGTCGATCGCACGCCAATCCGATCACTGCTGAGGCGCGTCGCCGTGTCGCCTCAGCCGGAATTGACGTGGACGATCAACCGGACAGACTGGGACCCCACACCGTTCGCCTTCGACTATGTCAGCGCGGCTCGACGCGCTTTCGTCGGCAGCAACGACAAACCTCTGAGCCGCACCCCCGGCATCGCCGAGTCGCCGATGCCGAGGATCCGTGCGGAGCGAGATGAAACGAGAATTACTGATCAATGCGACGCCGAAAGAAACGCGTGTCGCGATTCTGGAGGAAGACGAGCTAGTTGAATTACTGGTCGACCGACCCGACGCTCGGCGGATGGTCGGCGACATTTACCTCGGACGCGTGGAAGCCGTTCTCCCCGGCATCCAGGCGGCATTCGTCGACATCGGAACAGAGAAGAGTGCGTTTTTGCACGCCTCTGACCTCGTGTTCCCCGACGATGATGCGGACCGCGACGACGATGATGAGGAGGCCGAAGACGATTCGCGCGAGGAGAGTAGCGAGCCGCGCGGCCGCCGCGGCAAGACGCCGCCAATTCAGGATTTACTAAAGCGCGGCCAGGACATCGTCGTTCAGGTCTCCAAGGAGCCAATCTCGACGAAGGGCCCGCGTGTTACCGCGCAGATATCGCTCGCCGGCCGATTTCTGGTCTATATGCCGTTCGCGGCGCGCGTCGGTGTGAGCCGGAAGATCGGCGATCGCGCCGAGCGTCAGAGGCTTCGTGAGCAAGTGCAGAAGCTGCTGCCGGAAGACTCGGGCGGGATCATCGTACGAACCGTGGGGGAGGACGTCACGGAAGACACGTTCGAGCGTGACATGAGCACGCTCATGAACACGTGGAAGCGCATCAAGAAGAAGACGCACTTCGTTCGCGCGCCCTCGCTCGTGCACCGCGAAACGAGTCTCACGCGTGGCTTGATGCGTGACGTCTTCAGCACCAAGGTCGAGCAGGTCACCGTCGACTCGCGACAAGTCTTCAATGAGATCGTCGAGTACTTGAAGGGCATCGCACCCGAACTGATAGATCGCGTCAAGCTCTACGAGGACGTTGTTCCGATCTTTGACAAGGCGAACATCGAACACGAGATCCGAGATCTGTTCAAGCGGCGCTGTGATCTGCCGTCGGGCGGCTACCTGATCATCGAGCCCACCGAGGCGCTCGTGTCGATCGACGTCAATTCCGGTCGCTACACAGGCAAGCGCGATCCTGAGAAGACAATTCTCAAGACGAATCTCGAAGCAGCGAAAGAGGCAGCGCGCCAGCTTCGACTGCGCGATATCGGCGGCATCATCGTCTGCGACTTCATCGACATGGAGACAAAGGCGAATCGGGATCGAGTGCTTCAGGAGTTGCGCACGCACCTCGGCCGAGACCGCGCCCGGACGAAGGCGTTCGCCGTGAGTGATCTTGGTCTCGTGGAAATGACGCGGCAGCGGGTGCGGCAGAGTCACTTGCAGAACATGACCGAGCCCTGCCCGACCTGTCACGGAACCGGACGCGTCTTCACAGCCGAGACTGTCGTGCGACGGGTCGAGCGCTCGGTACGACGTATGGGAGTGGAGGGGAAACGCGAGCACCTGATCGTGAAGCTTCACCCGGAAGTGGCGATGTACGTCCTCGAGCACGAGAAAGACTTGCTGAAGAAGCTCGAGAAGCTGGCTGGCTTCGGCCTGGAGTTACGGGACGATCCGCTGCTTCGGCCGGACGAGTTCAAGCTCGTGGTGAAGGCGGCGGGCAGGGACGTTACGCAGCAGTACGCGGTCGCATGAGTGACGCGTGGCGCACGTGTGCACTCGGCACTCGTCACTCGCCACTAGACCTGCTGAACGCACGCGTTTAAGTTTACGGGTTCTATCCACTTAGCTTCTTTCCTATGGCGTACGCAATCATCAAGACCGGCGGCAAGCAGTTCCGCGTCGAGCCGGGTAAGACATATCGCATTCCGTCGCTCGTCGGCGACGCGGGAAGCGACATCGAGTTCAACGAAGTGCTCTTCGGTTCCGACGGGCAGAACGCTCGCACCGGCGTCCCCTTGCTCAAGGGTGCCAAGGTGACTGGCGAGATCGTCAAGCACGGACGGGGCGAGAAGATCATCGTCTTCAAACACAAGCGTCGAAAGAACTACGCGCGCAAGCGCGGGCATCGTCAGGGCTTCACTGAAGTCCGCATCAACGACATCAGCCTCGGCTGAGCGAGGATAGAGAGATGGCACATAAGAAAGGCGTCGGCTCTTCGCGCAACGGCCGCGACAGCAATCCGAAATACCAGGGCGTGAAGCGCTTTGGTGGCGAACGCGTGCGGGCTGGCAACATCATCATTCGCCAGGACGGTACGCGGTATCATCCGGGCACGAATGTCGGCCTCGGCACCGACTACACGATCTTCGCTCTCGTCGATGGGGTCGTGAAGTTCGAGCACAAGAACCGCAAGCGCTACAAAGTCAGCGTCTATCCGGAGCCCGCAGCCGCCGCGAGCGAATAAATTCGCTAACGTATCGAGTGGATACTGAGGCCTCCGCATCGCGGGGGCTTTCGTTTTTCGCCGCCGCAATATTCACTTCACTCAGAATCGACGGCGGCCACGCATGGCTCTTTGGGATCGAGTGAAGACCGAGTTGGACCGAGCGGGACGCGTCGCGCAGCAAGCGTTCGACGAGGGCCGGCTGCGTCTCGAGATGCTCCGCGCACGCCGCCACGCCGACACCGCTGCGCAGCACCTCGGCTACGCCATCTATCGAGCGAAGCGCGAATCGCGCGAGCTCGCGCCAGAGGAGTACACCGCGCTGGCCCGCGCGATCGAGCAGGCGGAAGCTGAGGTCGAACGCTATCGTCGATTGATCGACGAGGCCGCGGCGCGCCGACGACAGAGCCTATCCCAGTCGACGGATCCGGGAGGCGGGCCAACCTGAAAGCCTTGGGCGACTTGTCGCGTGACGGCGCCAGGTTCCGAACGAACGCGGGGTCGCGAAAAATGCGCGACGTCCCATAAGGCGCCCGGCGTTAGGCGTGGCCAGAGCCGCTTGGCCGACTTCCAGCCCGCCGACGCTTTCGGATCATTCACGAGCGCGCTCTTCATCTCGGCGTCCAGCAGCAGAATTACCAAGTGCGCCTAGTCGGTGGGCTGAAGTGCGTCGTGCATCCGCGCGGAAGCTGACATGGTCGGCTTCGCATTTACCCGCTACCCTCTACCGTCTACGGTCGCCGATAGCTGGGCGGCAGCGTCTTGTACCGCTGCTCCAGCATGTCCTGCCTCGTCGTGTCGTGCACTTCGCGGCCGCGAATGAAGACATGCTCCGGCTGGGACGCGAACTCGAACGGATCGCCACTCCAGACAACGACGTCCGCGTCCTTCCCTGGTTGGAGCGAGCCGACGCGATCCGCGACGCCGAAGACTTCCGCCGGCGTAAGCGTGATTGCTCGTAAGGCATCGTCGTGCGTCATGCCGTACGCGACGGCGTTCCCCGCTTCGAAGCGAACGTTGCGGACGTTGAACGCATCCTCATCGCCGCCGCCGGCGTTGCCGATAATCATGACCGTCACGCCCGCGCGGCGGAGCAGCCCCGCGTTCTCCTGACGCATTCCGAGACTCGAGAAGCTGCTCGGAATGTTATTCATCGCGCCGGTCATCACCGGCACCTTCGCAGCCGCGAGCTTGTCGGCAACGATCCACGCCTCGGCTGCGCCGGTGATGATGAGCTTGATGTTATAGTCGCGTGCCAGCTTGAGCGCGCTCTCGATGTCGCTCGCGCGATCGGCATCGATGATCAATGGCTCGCGGCCATCCAAGACGGGCGCGAGGGCTTCGAGATCGAGACGACTCGCGGCGAACTGCCGCGTCTGCGCGCGCTCATACTCGGCCTTGCGCTGGCGGTATGCGCGTGCGTCGTCGAGCACCTCGCGCAACTTGAGCATCAACTCACCACGCGACTGCGCACCGATGGCTTGCGGCGCGCCGATCTGCCCAACCATGGCGACGGGGGACTTCATGATCATCTCGGCGGCGGTCCCTTGAACGAGATGGAGCATGGCCGCTTGGCCCGACAGCAGTCCACCGCGCGGGGCGATTAACACGGTGGTAACTCCTGCGACGCGTGCGGGCGGAATGAGCACGGACGCGGGGTTGAGGCCGTCCCACACCGTGAATGCCGCGGCGATCCCATCACGGCCGCGCGCCGACACGTTGCGCGTGTTGGCGACCGCACCGATGTCGACGATCGAGACCTGCGTCGCGGCGTTGACGAGGCCCGGTGTCACGATCTTGCCCGTCGCATCGATGCGTTGTGCATCGCTCGGGACGGCCACATCGCCGCCGACCGCGGCGATGCGGCCGTCGCGGATCAGCACGGTACCGCGCTCGATCGGAGGCCCGCTCACCGGAAGCACTCGCCCGCCAGTGATGGCAATCGTTTGCGCTCTCGCCGGCGTGCCGGTGACGAGCACGAGC
>JANWKK010000200.1 GCA_025451425.1 Gemmatimonadaceae bacterium | reverse complement strand
CTCATCGACAGTTTGCGCGATGAGTGTCCTTCGCTCGTCGTGATCGGTCTGCGCGGCCGTCGCGGTACGGCTGTGGGAGCGCTCGTTCGTCGCATCAAGTCCTGGTGTCCGCAGCTGCCGATCGTCGTCGCGTGTCTCGATGAGAGCGCTCCCGGACGCGAGGTGTTGCATGCCGCGCGCGCCGGCGCCGAGCATTTTGCATTCAGGTACGCCGACGATTTCCCCGCGGTGTTGCGCTCGCTCGTCGTGCGCGAGGTCGAGACTCGAGACGGCATCGACGAGATCGATGACATCGGCCGCGCGCGTGCGCGCGCCGAGCAACGACGTTCGCCGCGTCGCAATCGTTATGCGGAGCGCGCGCCGTCGGCGGTGCTCGGGATGTTGCCGGCCTCGGTGTCGCCGCTGCTTCGTCGAATCATCCACGCGTGCATCGCCGCCGTTCCTCCGGAAACGGTAGACGAGCTGGCCTCGCGCATCACGCTCGCGAAGCGGTCGCTCACGCGCGAAGTGGCGCGCCGCGGATGGCCAGCGCCACACGTGCTACTCAAGTGGGGACGACTCTTTCGTGGCGCGGCCGCTGGCGTCACCGCGCGCCTCGAGGGCACGCCGTGGGACGAAGCGCAGTGGATCATCGCGGTGGAAGCCGGCTACGGCAGCGTGCGCACGGCGAGTCGAGCGTATCGCGCTCGCGCAGGAGTCGGATTGCGCGAGGTCTGGCGCGACGGAGCAGAGGCGTTGCTGCCGGCGTTTCTTGCTGCCGTCAGTGATTCGCCACCGCACCAACTAGCCAGCTGACGGATCGTCGCTCTGCGGGGGGAATTCCTGTCGTCCGAACGCGTCGTCGCGCAGGAATGCCGCGACGACGACCTTGAGGCCGCCCCCCGTTCGCACTTCGAGCGAACGGAGGCCAGTATAGCGTTTCATCAAGTTTCGGAGCGGCGACGCTGAGTCGAGCCCGAACGCGGCGGCGACGTGCTCCAGTGCTCGGCCTTCGGCCTCGAGCAAATACGCGACGACCATCAGCCGTACCCAATTGAGCAGCGCGCCGGGAGACGGCAGTCCGTTCGTCCGGCATTGCTTCACGAGCGTCTTCACGTTCACGCCGAGGACTTGCGCGAGCGCGCGGGAGCTGAAGTCGGGCCAAGCGTACTGCACGCACGTCTCGACGATCGACATCGCTTCTGGCGTCAGATGCTCGCCTAACGCGGCGAGCACGTCGCGCGCGGCCGACGTTTGCGACGCGCGCGCGAGCGTCTGTCGGAACGCAACGCTGCTGTCGTCGACACCTCGGAACACCAATTCATGGACGCCGGCATGCACGAGCGCGACGATCTCGCTGGAGAAACGGTGCGCGGGCTGACACAGTCCAATGAGCGCGATGCCTGGATACTCAGCCTTGAGACGTGCGAGCGTCGGCGCAACGGGAGTGCGTCGCGCGTCGAATGGCTCGGTGACGACGGCTGACACGCGCGGCACCGAGCGAGCGACGAGGCTCTCGAGTGCAGCAACGGTTTCGACATGTTCGAGAATGGCGCGACCGCGCACGGCATCCTGGAGACGCGCTCGTTCGAGTCGTCCGAGAACGAGTGCAGCGACGCGCGCCTGGAGACCGGTGCTTGGGCTCTCCGGAGGCGACGTCTCGCCGGGGCGTCGGTGCGGAAGGAAATTTCCGGCGGCCATGGGGCCAAAGGGTAACACCATGAAACGCTAGGCGCACGGGTGAAACGGCGACGCGCCAGCGCCGGCGCTACTTGTACCCCTGCAGGATGAGCTAGTGCTCCAACTGCTACTCCGAGTTCCCCGCTCGGCCTCCCTCCCCCAGCCCGGAGCCCTTTCGATGTCACGCCGCCTTGCCGCCGCCCGCCTTCTTATAGCTGTGGCTGCCGTTTCCGCGTTAGCCGCTTGTGCGTCACCCACCGCTCCAACGACGTCGTCTCGCTTGAGTGTTCCGACTGCCAATCACGATATGGCGGATTCGAGCTGCCGCAGCGGCTGGATCATTTCCCAAGGCGGTCACTGCTAACCTGACGAGACTCTACAGCGCGCCGACGAGCTCAGCACCTTCGAGCTCGTCCACGGCAGCGACGATCTCCTCAGTGGCGGGCGCGAGCGTGACCGGCTTCGCGATCGCAACAGGGTTCTCCAGTCGATACATGAGCTGGTGGAATCCGTGGGCGCTCGCCAGTGACTCGGCGCGATCGGCAAAGTCGCCTGCACGCGTCTCTTCGCCGACCATCGCGTAAGCTTCGCTCATTTCGACCAGAGCCGCAGCGCTTTGATACGGCAGAGATCTACCGTCGTGCAACGAAGAAACGAGGTGATCGAGCCGCTCCCCAAAGTTACGAACGAGCGCGCGACCTGCAGCTGATGGTAGGGCTCCTGCTGCCGCTAACGCCACGCCGCCAAGTATCGGCAGTTCCTGTCGTGACAGAGGATTTCTTGCCAGCGCTGCCGCAAAACTGCGGAGCGCGGCGCGAGGATGCCCAGTTTCCAGGAGCAGCTGCGCCAGGTTGGATAAGGCCTCGGTTTCTTCTAACGGCGTAGATGCACGTTTGAATGCCTGCCAACCGTGGGACGCAGCGGTGTCGTAATCGCGCGCCGCGGCAGCGGCGATCATGAGGTGATTGTGCGCGTACATCAACGAGTCGTTCGCCGCTCCAGCTAGTTCAATCGTGGCGTGAAAGCGGCGCCTCGCGTCAGGAAAATCGCCACGGAGCTGAGCAAGGATCCCGAGTCCGACCAAGGACCGCCCAATAAGCTCCGGCAGATTCGCATCGGCACCCAATCGCTCGACCTCTTCGTACGCGGAGATCGCGGATCGCAAATCGCCGAGATGTCGCGCAAGTCGAGCTTGTACGGCAATCACTCGACCACGCAAAAGGACTTCGCTATCAGGCAGGAAAAGCAAAAGTGTTGACCACGTGCTGTGCGCGAGACGGAAGAAGGCCTGATCTTCCATATCCCCGGCAATCGCCGTCACCGTGGACACAAGCGCCGTGGGAGAGATGGGAGAGTCTCTAAACGTGACAACTCCGTGCTGCGCCAGAAGTCCAGCGAGTAGCCGCTCACGCTCCGCACCACGCGTCATTGCCGCACGCTCGAGGCGGGTCGCCGACTCGAGCCAACTGGCAGCAACGCCGTCGTCAAGCTCGACCCCGTCTGCAACGGCGTCGCGCCTGAATGCCTCTACCGACGGAAGTGGAGCGAGCATCGCCATTATCTCCATAAAAGGACGACTACTACACTGCACGTGGCACTGCCGGAATCACCTAATTGTGACCCCGGTCTCCGATACGCGATCAAGCTGGGCCTGAGGCAATACCCACACAAGGGACTTTGTGTCCGTCCTCTAAACTCGTGGCCCAAGGCGGTGCCGAGTGGTTCTGGATGAAACGGTGGTTCGTCCCAAAGGCGGTTATCGTAAGGTCGCTGCCTTTCGATGCATGGGCGGGCGCCGCGCCGACTGCGGTTCCCGCTAAGACGTGTCAGATTCCTCCCTCCCCGCGGCGAAAATGGCCGATCCGCGCCCGCGCATTCTGCTCGTCGAAGACGAAGCAACGATCTCGGTTGCCCTCGGGCGACTCCTGGATCGTTGGGGCTTCGACACGCTCGCGGCCAGGACCGTCGCCGAATCACGCGCCCTGTTGGCCGAGGTCAACGTCGACGTGGTCGTCATCGACTTCCGCCTACCCGACGTGCGTGGTGACGACTTCCTCATTTGGCTCCAACACGAACATCCGGACCTCGCCAAGCGCTCCATTTTCATCACCGGGGACTACGGGGAGCAGGCGTTGGACGCGATCGACGCAACCGGACGCCCGTACCTTCTGAAGCCGTTCGAGCTCGGCATCTTCGTCCACGAGCTCCGCGCGCTCCTCGACCCACTCGGGGGGCCCAAGAGCAACGGTCACAGTACCGTCGAGACCCGCAGCGACATTTCCGCAGCCTGATAGATAGACTGAGAAGTGATCGCGGAACCGTCGTCGCCGACCGGGACCGATATGGACCCGGGACGAGTCAGCAAGCCACTGCTGATGCGGCCAATGGCGGACGGGCCTCACCCAATGCGTTTGCTCGTCGTGGACGACGAGCCCTCGATCTGCCAGGCGCTTTCGCTCCTGTTTGCCTGGCATGGGATCGAGACGGCGATCGCGCTCAGCGCAGCCGACGCGAATCAGAAGATCGCCGAGTCACATTTCGACGTCCTGTTGATCGATCTTCGTCTGCGCGATGCGCGGGGTGACGCGGTGTTCCGCGCTGCGGTCGAGCGCGACCCGTCGTACCGTGAGTGCACGTTGTTCATGACCGGAGACATCACGACGGAGGCCGAGCGAATCATCGCCGCCACGAATTGTCCCTATCTCCGGAAGCCGTTCGACATCACGCTGGCGGTGCAGGCGATCGCCGCGCTCGTCGGGGTCGAATACCAGGCGGTTAGTGGCGCGTGACGCGTGGAGCGTGGCGCGCCACGCTCCACGCCATGGTTTCGTTCCGAATTAACGCGCCACGCTCCACGCACCACGGGCCACGCTGGCCGCATCGACGAAGCTCGCAAAAAGACGGCGCGAAGCCTCGCTATTCTCGACGAGCGCCTCCGGGTGCCACTGCACCGCGACGAGATACGAACCGTTCGCGCTCTCGATTCCTTCGACGAGGCCGTCCGGCGCGAGGGCGCTCGCCACGAGATGGTCACCGAGGCGTCGCACGCCCTGATGATGCATGCTGTTCACCTTGAGCGCGCCCGCGCCGAAGATCTCGGCGAGCTTCGTCCGCTCGGCGACATTCACCTCATGCGCGAGATAGTCGCGCGGAAAACGACCGCCGAAGGGGAAGTAGTCGTGCTTGATCGAGCCGGGCATCTGCTCGGTGAGGTCCTGATACAGCGTGCCACCCGCCGCGAGATTCACGAGTTGTAGACCTCGGCAGACGCCGAGCACCGGCTTGCCGTCCACGAGCGCCCAGCGAACGAGCGCGAGCTCGACTTCGTCGCGAGCGGGATCGCTCCTGTCGCAGCGCGCGTGCGCTTCCTCGCCGTAGTTGGCGGGATCGATGTCGGCACCGCCGGGCAGGAAGATGCCATCGAGCTCGTCGTAGATCCCGCGCAGCGTTTCCGGCTCGTCGCCGACGAGCGGAATCATCCACGGCAGGCCGCCGGCGGCGCTCAGGGCGCGGACGTACCGCTGGCTCATGACCCAGGAGGCGGGGATGTCGGCCGGTACGCCGCCGAGGCTCTGCAGGTTTTGCGTCGGAACGCCGATGACAGGACGGGACAAGTGGGTTGAGGGCTGAGGGTTGAGGGTTGAGGGCTGCGGGTTGAGGGCTGCGGGCAGCGGGCGCTCTACCCTCTACCCTCTGCCCGCTACGCTCTACCCTCTACGCTCACGCTCTGACTGGCAAAATTACCATGCGTCACCGGTGGAGGCGCGTGGTCCGGCACCCGAACGTCTGCGAGTTGCTGCGCCGTTGGAATGCCCTCGGCGGTCTCGGCGATGAGTTGGTCGACGACGGCCTTGAGGTCTCCCGTGCGCTCGAACGTCGCCAGCTGTCTGTCGGCGCTCGTGCCGTCGCGCATGATGCGGAACGCGTACTCGACTTCGGCGCGGCTTCCGAGCTCGTCGACGACGTCATCGACGAACCATGCGAGCATCTCGGTAATGAGCTCGCGGGCCGGTAGCTCCTGCTCCTTGCCGAAGTCGATGAGCTTCCCGTCGAGTCCGAAGCGCACCGCGCGCCACTTGTTCTCTTCGATATACGTCGCGGGATAGACGCGGAAGGTCATGTTGTCGCGCCGCAACTTCCAGAGCTTCGCGACGATCGCCTGGAGGATCGCGGCGATGCACACCGCTTCGTCGATGCGCGTGCACACGTCGCACACGCGGAATTCGAGCGTGGGATACGTGTGATGCGGACGGACGTCCCACCAGATCTTCGATCCGTCGGGGATACTGCTCGTGCGCGTGAGCGCGTTGAGTATTTCCTCAAACTCGGCGTACGAACGCAGTATGGGTGGGACGCCCGTACGTGGAAAATTTTTGAAAATTATACTTCGGTACGACTTGAGTCCCGTTTTCCGGCCCTGCCAGAACGGTGAGCTCGTCGAGAGGCAGAGGACGTGCGGCAACAAGTATCGCGCGACGTTCATTGCGTCGATCATGAAGTCGCGATCTTCGATGCCGACGTGAACGTGCGTGCCGAAGATGAGAAGTTGCTGAGCGAGATCCTGGAGGTCTTGTTTCACCCCCATGTAGCGCTCTAACGGCGTGATCTCCTGCGTCATCCAGTTCGAGAAGGGATGCGTCCCCGCGGCCGCGACTCGAAGCCCGCCACGCGCCGCGAGCTCGATTACCGCGCCCCGGAGCCTCACGAGCTCAGCTCGCAGGTCGGCCGGGCTCCGGCACACTCGACTCCCCACCTCGACCATCGATTGATGGAGCTCAGGCTTCACCTCCTCGAGCACGAGGTGGTCGCCTTTCAGAATCTCGGTGATGTACGAGCGAAGCTCGCGCGTCTGGGGATCGATGATCTGATATTCTTCTTCGATTCCCAGGGTCAGCGATGGGGACTTCATGGGGGCGGGGGTTAGGGATTACGGCTAGGGTGTGGCGCGAGGCTCAGGTCCGCAAGAGTTTGGCCCAACCCTCGTATCAAAAGTCTCTACCGGCGAGAGCGGGAGTGGGGTCGCTCCGGGGCACTATGACGATTCTGCCATTGTTCCTACGCCGTTAGGCATGGTCGGTAGAATGGCAGAATCGCCATAGCTGCCATTTGTTCGAGGACGCATGAGCGAAGAGGAGCCAATGGCAGTGTTGCCATAGTGCCCCGGCGCGACCCCGCTCCTGCTATCCTGCGCCCCGATCTCTCTCATAGACCGCTCAACCTCTACGTTCGACAACAAAAGTCGGCGTTTGACTTCCACCGCCCGCCGTAACGTTCAACAAAGCAGCCGTCGACAGTCTGCTCAAGCACCCGTCGACGTACGACCCGTACGCTGCGTACGGCGCCGTGTCCACCATGCGGTCGACGACGTGGACCTTGCCGTCGACGAAGCTTGGATAGGGCTCGCTTGGCAGTGCGACTCGCTGCTGGACGATGTAGGGCTCGTCGAGGGCGACCTTAATCGCCTGCTCCCACGCCGCCTGATCGACCTCCCAGCCGAGGACGATGCCTTTGCCGCCGTATTCGTCGTTAGGCTTGAGCACCATGTTCTCGCGATTCGCGGCGATGAAGGGGAGGAGATCGCGTGCATCGGCGAACCCGGGTGCAAGCGTCTTTCGCTCCTCGACCACTCTGGTCCATGGTATGTGCGCGTCGATCGCCTCACGTTCCTCCTCGCTGAACAGCGACGCGTTGCGTTCGTCGCTCAGCACCGCGAGGCTCGCCTTCTTGTGCAGGATCTTGCACCGGAACGGGTTCACCATACAGACCGCGTCTTCCCGCACGGCCCGGATCACTGGATTGTCGATGCCCTGTCGTTCGACCAGCTCACTGATGAGAACTCGCTTATAAATGAGATCGACGGCGCCGCCGGCAGCTATGAGGCGGCCGCCGGTGAATTCCATGTCGCGCGGATCGGCGATGACGCAGTCGATGCCTTGCCGATTGAAGTAATCCTGAAACAGCACGAACTCGTTGCGCGTCGGCACCTCGGCCCAATCGACGATCGCGACACGCGGCAGCCCGCGCTGGCCCGACCACTGCTGATACGCGTCGAGTAGCGCGTGGAGCACATTGTGCCGCGCGGGCAACGGCCGCAGATCCCAGCTCTTGAGGAATTCCCGAACGATCGGAAGTCCGTAAAACGCCTCGGTGAGCACGTCATTGTACGCACCACCGGCCGGCGTCTCGGCGTTGTACTCGGTGAATCGCAACCCCCCGCTCTCGCCGACGAAGAATGCATCGAGGCGGGAGACTGGGCTCGGGTCGCGAAAGCCGGGATCGTGACGTACGAGTGCGCACTCCCAATCCTGGAGCTTGAACTGGGCGAGCACCGCCTCGTTATCGAGGGCCGCGCAGTACGCGGTGTGAAACGCCTTGAGGACGATCGCTGCGCGCCGCTGGAGAAAGCGATATTGCGCGGCGGACAGAAAGCGTGGACGCAACACGGTGCACAACGGGCGATCGCCGAAGAACAATCCGCGGCGACGCAGTTGCTCGTCGAGCCGCCACTGCGACTCGGCGGCCAGGTCGATGTCGAGCAGCTCGTGGTAGTGGTCGATCGCGTCGCGAAGCATCTGCCTAACGGGTCAGATGCGTGACTCGGCGTCGGCCGGAGCGGGCATGTCCAGCGTCGGCTCGATCGCGACCGTACGCGGTGTCTCGATGTCGGCGAACGTGGGCGCTTCGTTCACGTTTTGTCGGCCGAGCAGGAACTCGCCGCGACTGATGTCGGGACACGACCGCGGCTCTTTGGCGAGCCGGATCGCCATGTCGGCCATGTGCCGCACCGTCCACTCGAAGTAGTGCGGCGTCAGCGAGTACAGATCCATGTCGGGCGCGGGATTCATGAAGTCGATCGCGTAGGGCACGCCGTCTTTTATCGCCCACTCGAGCGAGCACATGTCGTAGCCCAGTGCGCGCATGAGCGTGAGCGAATCATCGACGATGCGGCGTCCGAGCTCCGGCGACAGATGGGCGTGCTCGACGAGGTAGCGTCGTCCTCGCGGATCGTATTTCATCGGCAGCACCTCGCGCCTACCTAACGCGAGGCAGCGGACGAAGTGTTCCCACTCGATGAACTCCTGCACGATCATCGTCAGCTGTCCCGACGCGTTGTAATGCGTGAGCAGCTCGTCGAGCGTGCGGCAGACATAGACGTCGCGCCAGCCGCCGCCATGCGCGTCCTTCAGGATGCACGGCAGCCCGACATAGTCCACGATCCCATCCCAGTCCATGGGATAACGCAAATTACGCAAGCTCTCATCGTGCTTGATGCCTGGGATATAGTCCTTGTTCGGCAGCGCGACGGTGCGCGGACTCGCGATGCCGAGCGCCGTCGCGAGCGACGCGTCGAAGAGCTTGTCGTCGGACGACCACATGAACGGATTGTTGATCACGACCGCGCCCTGCAGCACGGCGTGCTTCAGGAAGGTTCGATAATACGGCACTTCGTGCGAAATGCGGTCGATGATCACGGCGTAGTCGACGAGCTCGTTCATCGACGTCCCGCCAAGCTTCACGTATTCGGCGACGATGCCTTCACCGCGTCGATTGACCTCTTCGATAAATGCCGGAGGAAAGGACCACTCGCGGCCGACAACGAGACCGATGCGTAGCATAGAAACTGTGGCTGGTGGTTGGTGGCTGGTGTTTGGTGACGCGTGGCGCGTGGCGCGTCACGCTCCACGCTAATCATGCCCACCCACGTATTTCGTAATCATCTCCCGCCAATACGGCCAATCATGCACCCAGCCATCCCAGATCCGTAAGGCATGCCAGATGTTCTTCGACCAGAGGATGTTCGAGAAGTATTCATTATTGCCGAGCATCGGGTCATCGCGACCGATCACGAGGATGATGTCGACGTGCCGAAGCGAATCGAGGCGTTGTCCGTCGTGTTCGTTCTGCAAAAAGTCGGCGGGATTGTGGAAATAGACATTCTCATCCGAGTACCCGTCGGTCATTTCTCGAATGTCGTACATCCCGCTCAACCCGATCACGCGCCCAACGCGTTCCGGATAGCGCATCGCGAAGTCCATCGCGTGATACGCGCCGAAGCTCGCGCCGGTCGCGATCAGGAACGGATTCGGATTCTGGTACTGCGAGAGCGGAAGCACCTCGTCGCGCAGGTAGGCGTCGTATTGCGCATGTCGCCAAGCCCGCGCTGCCGGATGCATCGACTTCGCGTACCAACTCTCGCCATCCACGCTGTCGACGCAATAGAGCTGTAGCCAGCCCTGCTCGAGGTGGTGGGAGAGCGCACCGATCATCCCGCGGTCTTCCCACTCGTAGAACCGGCCCATGGACGTCGGAAAGACCACGACGCGTGCGCCCGCGTGGCCGAAGATGAGCAACTCCATCTCGCGGCCGAGGGACGGGCTATACCAGTGACGATGTTCGCGATGCAAGGGCTAGAGTGTTTGAGAAATATCGATGCCAAATGCGGCGATAGCGGAGGGGGTCGCTCCGGGGCACTATCGGGAGTGGGGTCGCTCCGGGGCGCTATCGGGAGTGGGGTCGCTCCGGGGCGCTATCGGGAGTGGGGTCGCTCCAGGGCACTATGACGATTCTGCCATTGTCACCTACAACGTTAGGCCTGGTCGGTAGAATGGCAGAATCGCCATAGCTGCCCCTCCGGACCCCACTCCCGCTATCGCTTCTGCCACCTGTCTGCGCACCAGAGCATCTTTGCGCCGCGCTGTCTACCCGAACGACTGTGCGCGCGCACCTCGGGTATCGGAACACGCGACCTCGAACAACGAGACTGAGCGCGAGCGAGTCCTGGGTCGGGATAGCAGGAGCGGGGTCCGGAGGGGCAGCTATGGGCAACACTGCCATTCG